>JACZUY010000158.1 GCA_022572945.1 Pseudomonadota bacterium | reverse complement strand
CGCGCGGCGGTCGCCGCCGCGCTCGACCTGATCCTGAGACGGCTGGCCGAGGATTAGGGGGTGTACCCGCAAAGGTGGACGTGGATGGGTTTAGACCTGCCTCGCCGATGTCCGCTTGGCGCCAACAAGCGGACTTCGCACGCCAACGTGGCAACCCCGGATGCACGGCTAGCGCAGCTTAAAGCCTATTGAGTATAAGACCGCGTCTCCAAAGGCTCTCCGCCTAACGGTCTGCAAATATGGGCTTGTCGCCATCGTAGCCTACGACGCCTGGTTCCCACCATAGGATGGGATTCGCCAGGAACGACGGGCGGGCTTGCAGCCGGTCATGCAGCGCCGCGATCTTGGGACGATTAGGCGACCTCCATTCTAAGCGGAGCGGTCGGTTTTCCATGAACATAATCCAGACCGCCAAAAGCACGTCCTGAACCGACACTACGCCCTCGACGAACCCTTCCGCTCGCCCGGCCAGATTGCCTTCGCACCAGTCAAGCAGATGCTGCACCCGAACCGCACAGCGGTCGGCGTAGTCATTGTCCTCATGCATGACGCCGGCCCATTGGAGTTGGGAGATAACCCCCGTGCTGACGCCCAATGTCTGGAGTGTCGCAAGCGTCAGCTTGTCCTCCCATTCATGGTCACGCCGCATATACACCTCCGCGAATGGCCGCTGATCCGGCGGTGCAGGCATGTTGGGGTAGGTCGAAACCAAGTAGTCGAGTATCACGTTGCTGTCCCACAGGTGGACTTCGCCGTCGACAAGCGCCGGGACTTGCAAGGTCGGCGCTACCTTCACCCGTTCCTCGACCGTCGGCGTCGTAATCTCCTCGTGACGCTCGTAATCAAGACCCTTTTCGTCGAGCACGATCCGTACCGCCCGCGCGAATGGCGAGCCCGTGGTGAAATATAGTCTTCGCATCTGCTGCATCGCTAAGCGGGTTATGGTCGGTTTGCTAATGAGGTATCCGCGTAAGACGACCTGCCAGAAGTATGGTATCTGAGGCGCCCTCTCGGCGCCACTGTCGCTGTCTGCTTTGGGTCACGGCGGACATCGGCGGACCGCGTACTCCTTCCACTGCAAGCGCATTTGTGCGTCCACGTCCTAGTCCGCGCCGGGCGGCCCGTAGAGCTGTTTGGCGCGGGCTTCGAAGGCCGAGACCATGCGCCGCGCGGCTTCGTTGAACAGCACCCCGATCACCCGCTGGACGATCGCCGAGCGGAACTCGAAATCGATGTAGAAGTCGATCAGGCAGCCGCGCTCGTGCGGCACGAACCGCCAGTGGTTGTTGAGATAGCGCATCGGCCCCGTGACGTACTGCACGTCGACGGCGTCGGGCTTGCAGAGCGTCACCTTCGAGGTGAAGCGTTCGCGGAAGACCTTGAAACCGATGACTAGGTCGGCGTAAACGACATCGCCCTCGCGCCGGGTGATGCGGGCGGCACGGCACCAGGGCAGGAACTCGGGGTAACGTTCGATGTCGGCGACGAGGTCGAAGAGCTGCTCGGGGCTGTAAGGCAGCACCCGCTTCTCGGCGTGCGTGGCCACGGGCGCTTCAGCCGGCGGCGAGCTGTCTCTCGCGGGCGGCGCGCAGCTTCTCGAAGTCCTCGCCCGCGTGGTACGACGAGCGCGTGAGCGGCGACGACGAGACCATCAGAAAGCCCTTGCCGCGCGCCATCTCGGCGTAGGTTTCGAACTCGTCGGGGGTGACGAAACGGTCGATCGGCGCGTGCTTGCGCGTCGGTTGCAGGTACTGGCCGATGGTCAGGAAGTCGACGTCCGCGGCGCGCAGGTCGTCCATCACCTGATAGACCTCCTCGCGGCGCTCCCCGAGGCCGACCATGACGCCCGACTTGGTGAACGCCGAGGGATCGAGCCGCTTGACCCGATGCAAAAGCTCGAGGCTGGTGAAGTAACGCGCGCCGGGGCGGATCGGGGGATAGAGCCTGGGCACGGTCTCGAGGTTGTGGTTGAACACGTCGGGCCCGGCCTCGACGACGGTCTCGATCGCGCCTTCCTTGTGCATGAAGTCGGGCGTCAGCACCTCGATCGTCGTTCCCGGCGAGGCCTCGCGGATGCGGCGGATCACCTCGGCGAACTGCCCTGCCCCGCCGTCGGCGAGGTCGTCGCGGTCGACGCTGGTGACGACGACGTGGCGCAAGCCCAACTCGGCCATGGCGAGCGCGGTGTTCATTGGCTCCAGCGGATCGACCGCGCCCGGCCTGCCGGTGGCGACGTTGCAGAACGCGCAGGCGCGCGTGCAGACGTCGCCGAGGATCATCACCGTGACGTGCTTCTTCTCCCAGCATTCGCCGATGTTGGGGCATGCCGCCTCCTCGCACACGGTGTGGAGGTTGTGCCCGCGGATGATCCTGCGGGTCTCGTGATAGCCCCTCGAGACCGGCGCCTTGACCCGTATCCACGCCGGCTTGCGCGGGATAGGGTTGTCGGGGTTTCCGGCCTTCTCCGGATGTCGCAGGCGGGGAGCGAGATCATTCATCCCGCTTTCCCCTCGTCTTGCTCTTCCATTTCTTCGAACGCTCGTAATTGCATCAAGCCGTCCAGGATCGAACTATTCGCCGTTCTCTCGAATTTGACCAGTTCCGCCAGGAGATCCTTGATTCGGCCCGAAAACTCGTCTCGCCATGGACGGCGCGGATAGGCCTGTTCCAGAAGTCGGAAGAGCGGTTCCTCCTCCAGGTAATCAGGCATAACGGTCGCCTCATCGAAGCGTGCATTGAGAAGCAGATTCCATCTGAGCCCCTTCGCTTTAGACAGGTCCACACCCTCGATCAGGGCGCCGGACAGGTTCGCGTTGGTCATGTCGACTTCGCCCAGCGTGGCCCCGGAGAGAGCGGTGAACGCCAGTGTCGCGGAGGCAAGATTGGCTCCCGTGAGATCGGCGCCGGTCAAATTCGCCCTGGTCAGGTTGGACTCCCGGAAATCCGCCTCGCGAAGGTTCGACCCTTGAAAATTCACCTCGGTAAGGTTGGCGCGGGAAAAATTCGATCCTGCCAGATCGGCATGGCTCAAGCTCATGCCGGGGATATGCGCGCCGGAAAGATCGATCGGTTCGCGGCGTTTGGTCCTAACGGTGGGTTCCGCGGACGCCATGTCATGTTCCTCTATGGTGTTGCTCGATGTAATTGACGATTTCGATCAAGTCCACGGTTGGTCGTTGGTCTTGCTCAAAACGTTCGCTTTGTTCCCGTACATACGCCGTGAGCAACCTGAGAATCGGGCCTTCGAACTCGGAAAAATCATCGACGATACGCACCAACGTCTGCACCGCTCCTAGCCTTACTTCGAGCTTATCATTACCGAGCTGCTCCACGGCATCCTTGAAGACCTCTGTGATATGCGCACGCTGAGCGATCGTAGCCTGTTGTTGCTGGGCTATCGATTGCCTGTTCAGCGCGACCGCGCGCCACCAAGCCAAACCGATGCCGATCGCCCCGCCAGCGACGATAGCCCAATTCCGGACTATCTCGCTAATCTCTACGGCGGTCATCGGTTCGGGCCGACCTATTAGAAGTGGATGACGCGGCCGTAGGCGTCAAGCACCGACTCGTGCATCATTTCCGACAGCGTCGGGTGCGGGAAGATGGTGTGCATCAGCTCGGTCTCGGTGGCCTCGAGCGTCTTGGCGACGCAGAACCCCTGGATCAGCTCGGTGACCTCGGCGCCGATCATGTGCGCGCCCAGGAGCTCGCCCGTGGCGGCGTCGAAGATCGTCTTGATCATGCCCTCGGGCTCGCCGAGCGCGATCGCCTTGCCGTTGCCGAGATAGGGGAAGCGGCCGATCTTCACCTTGCGGCCCGCGGCCTTCGCCGCCTGCTCGGTGAGGCCGACGCTCGCCACCTGGGGCATGCAGTAGGTGCAGCCCGGGATGTTCGCGGTGTCGAGCGGGTGCACGTCGTTGACGCCGGCGATGCGCTCGACGCAGACGACGCCCTCGTGGCTCGCCTTGTGCGCGAGCCACGGCGGGCCGACCAGGTCACCGATCGCGTAGACGCCGGGCTCGCCGGTGCGCAGCCATTCGTCGGCGACGACGTGGCCGTGCGCGACCTTCACCTTGGTGCCGTCGAGGCCGATGTCCTCGACGTTGCCGGTGATGCCGATCGCGAGGATCACCCGGTCGACGGTGAGGTTCGCGGTCTTGCCGGCGCCGAGATCGACCACCGCGGTCACGTTCTTCGCCGCCTTCTGCAACGACGTGACCGTCGCCCCGGTGTGGATCTTGATGCCCTGCTTCTCGAACGCCTTGCGCGCCAGGGCCGAGATCTCCTCGTCCTCGACCGGCAGCACGTTGGGCAGGATCTCGACCACGGTCACGTCGGCGCCGAGCGTGCGGTAGAAGCTCGCGAACTCGATGCCGATCGCGCCCGAGCCGATCACCAGCACCGAACGCGGCATGGCCTCGGGCACCATCGCTTCCTTGTACGTCCACACCAGCTTGCCGTCGGCCTCGAGGCCCGGCAGCTCGCGCGCCCGCGCGCCGGTCGCCAGGATGATGTGCTTGGCCGCGAGCGTCGCCACGTCCTTGCCGTCCTTCGCCACCCCCAGCTTGCCCTTGCCGGCGAGCCGGCCGTGGCCGTCGAACACCGTCACCTTGTTCTTCTTCAACAGGTGCCCGACGCCCTTGGACAGCCGCCCGGCCACGTCGCGGCTGCGCTTGACGGTCTTGCCGATGTCGAACGTCACGTCCTTGGCGGCAAGGCCGAAATCGCCGGCGTGGTTCATCAGGTGGAAGATTTCCGCGGTGCGCAACAGCGCCTTGGTCGGGATGCACCCCCAGTTGAGGCAGACGCCGCCGAGGTGCTCGCGCTCGACCAGCGCGACGTTGCCGCCGAGCTGGGCGGCGCGGATCGCGGTGACGTAGCCGCCCGGCCCGCCGCCGACGACGATGAGGTCGAATTCGGTGTCGGCCACGGTGCGCCTCCTACAACAGCATGGTGAGCGGGTCTTCGATCAGCCGCTTGAACGCGGCCAGGAGCTCCGCGCCCACGGTGCCGTCGACGACGCGATGGTCGATCGACAGCGTGCAGCTCATCACCGTCGCCACCGCCAGCGCGCCGTCGCTGACCACCGGCCGCTGCTCGCCCGCGCCGACCGCGAGGATGCAGCCCTGCGGCGGGTTGATCACCGCGGCGAACTCCTTGATGCCGAACATGCCGAGGTTCGAGATGCTGAAGGTGCCGCCCTGGAACTCCTCGGGCGCGAGCTTGCCCTCGCGGGCGCGGGCGGCGAGGTCCTTCATCTCGCGCGAGATCTCGGCCAGCCCCTTGTGGTCGGCGTTGCGCACGATCGGCGTGATCAGGCCGTCGGGAATGGCGACGGCGACCGAGATATCCACCACTTGGTATTGCCGCAAGCCGGTGTCGCTCCACGAGGCGTTCGCCGCCGGCACCTGCCTGAGCGCGAGCGCGGCGGCGCGGATGACGAAGTCGTTGACCGAGATCCTGTAGGCCCCCTCGCCCTCCGGGCTGCGGCCGTTGAGCTGCTTGCGGACCTTCAACAACTCGTCGATCGCGCAGTCGATGGTGAGGTAGAAATGCGGCGCGTCGCGCTTCGATTCGGCGAGCCGGCGCGCGATCACCTTGCGCATGTTCGACAGCGGCGTCTCGATGTACGCCGGCGCACCCGGCGCCGCGACCTCGGGCGGCGCGACCGGCGCCGCGACCGCGGCGGGCGCAGGCGCCAC
>JACZUY010000157.1 GCA_022572945.1 Pseudomonadota bacterium | reverse complement strand
TCATCAACAAGATCAAAGACTTCCGCCGCATCGCCACGCGCTACGACAAAACCGCCCAGGCCTTCCTCTCGATGATCTGCATCGCCTGCATGATGGTCTGGCTGCGCTAATTGTCCACAGGCCCTAGGGCATGCCCAAGGGACCACGAGGCGAGAAGCGTCCAGCCGACGTGATCGGTGCCGCCGTCAAGGTGATGCAGATCGCGACCGGCGAGATCGAGGAAGATGTTGTCGATCCGGCCAAGGAGCATATGCGCAAAGGTGGAAAAAAAGGGGGGGCGGCGCGCGCCAAAGCGCTTACACCAGAAGAAAGATTGAGGATCGCGAAGAAGGCGGCAAAAAGCCGCTGGCACAAAAACTAGCGTGCCAGCGGCTTTAAGTGTATGATTCCACCCCTCTGTTGAAGAACGGCGGAGGCGGTGGGATTCGAACCCACGAGACCTGCCAGTCTGCCGGATTTAAAGTCCGGTGCATTCAACCACTCTGCCACGCCTCCAATAGAGCCTACCACGGCCCACTCCTGGCTCCGACGCAAACGGGTATCAGGAGTGGGCCTTCTGGTTATCGCGCCTTACGCCGGCAGGCATGAGCGTAGGCGCTATATCTCTTGTCATCGGTACAATCCCCTTTTCGGCCAAGCCATATTATAGGCCGATTCTGAATCGGCGCAAGGCGCGATTTCGCGTCCTAGGTTCGCCGCCCGTATATTTACGGTTTACGAGTTGGCGGCGTTAGTGTACGGTCCTTTCACGTTAGAGGAAAGGATACGTTATGGGAAAACGCGTTCGTTCGCCGAATTATCCGGCCATCAGCCTACCTGACGCTTTGGACAAGGTCTCAGCGCTTTACAAGAGCCAACACACCCATGCTGGACCACGGGAAGTGATCGTTAGGGGAATGGGGTATAGCTCGCTCAATGGGGCGTCAATGTCCGCTATTTCCGCGCTTCATAAGTACGGATTGCTCGAAGGGCGCGGTGATGAAATCAGGGTTAGTGAACGGGCTATGCGCATATTGCACCCGGAATCTCAGGAGGAGCACGCCCTCGCTATTCAGGAAGCTGCTTCGGAGCCAAATCTGTTTGCAGAATTGGACGAGCGGTTCCCTGGCGTTGTGCCAAATGAGGAATTGTTACGTAACTATCTCCTCCGAAGGAAATTCGCGCCTGGTGCGGTATCGGTTGCCATACTCGCTTATCGTGAAACAAAAGAACTTGTTCAGGCTGAGTCGAGTGGCTATGATTCGCCGATATCGGCTATAGAAGGACAGGATGAAATGCATCCACAACGGGGCACTGCGCAGACGCCGGCGTCTGCGGCGATTCCAGGAATGATGCCGCAAAATCAACAGGATGAGCGATCCATTGGGCGCTATGACTTTGAGGGTGGAGGCTATATTCGCATTTTGACCGGAGGTGATATTGCCACGGAAGAAGCGCTAGATATGGCTGAAACGATAATTTCAATGAAGCGGAATGAGATCGAACGGCGTAAGAAGGCAGCGCCGGTTGTTTCTGAGGCAGAGGACGATATTTCCGACCCTAATATTGAGAGTGAAGAAAATGCTTGACACTTAAGCAATAAGTTCATATATTAGGGGCATGAACAAATTGCCCCTCGAAAAGCGCGTCCAAATCCTCTCGATGCTCTGCGAGGGATCGGCCATGCGGGCAACCAGCCGCGTGACGGACGTGTCGATCAACACCGTTACGAAGCTGCTTGTTGATGCCGGGCTCGTGTGCGCTCGGTTCCATGATGAGGTGGTGCGCGGCGTCAAGGCACAGCACATTCAATGCGACGAAATTTGGTCGTTCTGCTACGCCAAAGCCAAGAAGGTTCCGACTGCGAAGGCGGCACCTGAAGGGGCTGGCGACGTGTGGACCTGGACAGCCTTGGACCGTGATAGCAAGCTGATCGTCTCGTATCTGATTGGCGACCGGGACGCCGAATACGCCAGTGCCTTCATTGCGGACCTACAGGATCGTCTCGCTAACCGCGTCCAGCTAACGACCGATGGCCTAAAAACCTATTTGAGCGCCGTCGAGGATGCTTTCGGCGACGACGTTGATTACGCGATGCTGGTCAAGGTCTATGGCGAAGCGCCCGAGGAGACCGAGAAGCGGTACAGCCCGCCGGAGTGCATCGGGGCACGTAAGAGGGCAGTCACGGGCAAACCTGATCGCGATATGGTGAGCACGTCGCATGTCGAGCGCAGCAACCTGTCATTCAGGATGCACATGCGCCGCTTCACTCGGTTGACGAACGCGCACAGCAAGAAGTTTGAGAACCATTGCCACATGGTTGCGCTCTACACGGTCTGGTACAATTTCGCCCGGATCAACAGTGCTGTTCGCATGGCACCCGCCATGGCGGCGGGGATTTCGGATCGGCTGTGGGATATGGCGGACATCGTTAAGCTGATTGACGACGCCGCGCCGAAGCCCGGCCCGCGCGGTCCTTACAAGAAAGATATTTCAAACTGAGACAGTGCCGGGAAGAGTTGACCCTTGCGGGCGGCCGGCGCGTGGTGTACACAGCGGTCCCGCCAAAGCGGGCGAGAGCAGAGGCGACCGATCTTGCACCGGGTGCATGCACAGCGACGACGACGCGCGAGGCGCTCACACCAACCGTGAGGCTGCCCGCGTGCGCCTGAGCGCGTGAGACCTACGCGCGATCCGGTCGAACCTACATTCCGAATTCAGGTGTCACGGCGAACGGGCTTGGTCTCGTCCCGATCAACGCGTGCACACCGGTGAACCCTGATGATTGAAATCATTCCCCAGCGGTCGAGCGACGGACCGGCGGTCGAGGCGCTTCTCGACCTCGCCTTTGGACCCGATCGGAAACAGCGGCCTTCGTATCGTTTGCGCGACGGGATCGCGCCGGTCGCCGGGCTGAGCTTCGTCGCCCGGGACGGCGGCCGGCTCGCCGGCACCCTGCGTTTCTGGCCGGTGACGGTCGGCGGCCGGGTTTCGGCGCTATTGCTCGGCCCGATCGCCGTCCACCGCGCTCATCGAGGGCGCGGAATTGGCGGCGCGCTGATCGCCCGCGGCCTGGCCGAAGCCGGCGTTTCCGGCCACCGCATCGTCGCGGCGATCGGCGACCGGGGGTTCCTTGGGCGCTTCGGCTTCGCGCCGGCGCGCGACGCCGGGCTCGCCATGCCGATGCCGGTCGATGAGGCCCGTTTCCTCGCGCTCGCGCTGGCGCCCGGCGCGCTCGACGGCGTTGCCGGGGTCCTCGGCCGCCGCCGCGCGCGCTCCCTACATAGGCTCGACGAGGCGCTTGACGAAATCGAGCAAGCCGGTCTGACGCCCGCGGCGTAACCGCTCCGCGTCGATGATCGCGCGCGCGCTGGCGACGCTCTCGTCGAGGTCGGTATTGACGATGACGTAGTCGTACTCGGGCCAGTGGCTGATCTCGCCGGGGGCGCGCGCCATGCGCCCGGCGACGACCTCGTCACTGTCCTGGGCGCGCGCCTTGAGCCGCCGCTCGAGCTCGCCGGCCGAGGGCGGCAGGATGAAGATGCTGACGAGATCGTCTCCCGGCCGCTGCGCGAGCTGTTGCAAGCCTTGCCAGTCGACGTCGAAGAGCATGTCGCGTCCCGCCGCGAGCGCGCGTTCGACCGGCTCGCGCGGCGTGCCGTAACGGTATTCGAAGACATCGGCGTGCTCGAGGAACGCATCGCGCTCGACCATGCGCGCGAACGCCTCGTCGTCGATGAAATCGTAGTCGACGCCGTTCTCCTCGCCCGGGCGCATGGGCCGGGTCGTCGCCGACACCGACATCGTCAGCATCCGGTCCTGCGCCAAGAGGGCGCGCGAAATCGCCGTCTTGCCCGCGCCCGATGGCGACGACAGCACCAACAACAGGCCGCGGCGGCCGATTACAGAAGCTTGCACGCGCGCCTCTCCTACTCGACGTTCTGCACTTGCTCGCGAAACCGCTCGATCGCCGCCTTGATGTCGAGGCCGATGCGCGTGAGGTCCAGGTCGGCGGCTTTCGAGCACAGGGTGTTGCCCTCGCGGTTGAACTCCTGGCACAGGAAGTCGAGGCGGCGGCCGACCGCGCCGCCCTGCGCCAGAAGCTCGCGCGCGGCCGCCGCGTGCGCCCGCAGCCGGTCGACCTCTTCGGTTACGTCGGCCTTGGCGGCGATCAGCGCGACCTCATGGGCGATTCGCTCTTCGGGAAGCGCCGGCGAGCCGTCGATCAATTCGGCGATCTGTTCCTCGAGACGACGCCGTACCGCCGCCGGCTGGAGCGCCGCGCTCGCCGCCGCCTTCTCGGCAAGGTCCTCGATTTCGCCCAGCCGCTCGTCCAGCGCCACCGCGATGCGCCCGCCCTCCGCGGTCCGTGCGTCGCCCAGGGCGTCGAGCGTTTCGCCAAGGCTATCGAGGATGGCCGCGTCGCGCCGGGCCGCTTCTTCGGCCGCTTCCTCCTCCTCGACCACGTCGATCACGCCGCGAATGTTGAGCAGCCCGTCGATCGTCGGCGCCGCGACGTCCAGGTCGTCGCGCAGCTCGCGGACGAGGTCCTCGACCTGCGCCAGCATGTCCCGGTTCACCCGCAGGCGCAGGGCCCGCGTCGACCGCTCGAGCTGAAGCAATATCGAGAACGTGCCGCGCGCGAACCGGTCGGCCACCATGCGGCGCACCTCGGGATCGAGCGAATCCTTGCCGGGAGGAAATCGGCAGCGCACGTCGAGTCCGCGGGCGTTGACGCTCTTGGCTTCCCACGTCCACGTCAACGGCCCGTCCTGGCCCGTGCCGCGGGCGAATCCGGTCATGCTGGCGACGGGCACGCGACTCCTCGTTGGTCGTCCGCGGCCAATCGGTTGCCGCGTCGTATTCAGGCCGCGGCACTATATACTCGGCCCCTGGCGCCAACAACCCCGGCCCAGGCGGCGAAGCGGTCGAGAGAAAATCAGGAACCCGGAGTCGGTCCTTTGGTATAAGCCGGCGGTTCATTCGGCCGGCGCCCCGGCCCCGCGGCGGAGCTTGCGCCAGCGCGCGACGTTGCGGTTGTGCTCTGCCAGCGTGCGGGCGAAGACGTGGCCGCCCGAGCCGTCGGCGACGAAATAAAGGTCGTCGGTCGACAACGGGTCGAGCACGGCGGCGAGCGCGGCGCGCCCCGGGTTGGCGATCGGCGTCGGCGGCAGCCCCTTGGCGCGGTACGTGTTGTAAGGGCTCGCGACGTCGAGGTCGGCGCGCGTCAGCGGCCGGTCGAACGCGCCGCTCGCGCCGCTCAGGGCATAGACGACCGTGGGGTCCGACTGCAACCGCATGCCGCGCCTGAGCCGGTTGACGAACACCCCGGCGACGTGCGGCCGCTCTTCGGCGAGCGCGGTTTCCTTCTCGACCATCGACGCCAGGATCAACGCCTCGCCGGGCGTCGCGAACGGCAGCCCCCGGCGCGCGACGCCCAAAGCTCGCCGAGGGCGGCGTCCATCGCCGCCGACATGCGCCGCAACAGCTCGGCGCGGCTGTCGCCGTACGAGAAATGATACGTCTCGGGCAACAGCGCGCCTTCCCGCGGAACCTCGGCGACGGCGCCGGTCAGCCCCCCGGTCGCGGCGAGAAGCCCGACCACCTGCCGGGTGGTCAAGCCCTCGGGCACCGTGAGCCGGCGCACCACGGTGCGGCCGCTCAACAACAGCGCCATCACACCGCGGGCGCTGACGCCGGGCGCGAACCCGAACTCGCCGGCGTGGAGCCCGCGGGCGGCGCCCTAGAGGCGCACGCCCCAAACGAACAGCC
>JACZUY010000156.1 GCA_022572945.1 Pseudomonadota bacterium | reverse complement strand
ATCGACGCGGCGCTGGCGGATTATCTGCGCGCCCGGTCGATGCAGGCGGCGACGCCGGCCATCGTCGCACTGCGCGAGCGGTTCGAGACGGCGCGCGAGGACGTGCTCGCCGAGACCGGCGGCGACGATGCCTCGGCGGCGACGCGGCTTCTGGTACAGCGCCTGCTGCATGCGCCGAGCGAGGCGCTGCGCGAGATCGCCGGCGAAGACGGTGGCGGCGCGACCCATCGCCGCGCCGAACGATTGCTGCGCCGCCTGTTTGGACTGGGCGCCGACGACACGACGACCGAGGAGGACCAGGCGTGAGTCTCGAGGAGAAATTCGACCACCTGATCGAACGCCATGCCGAGCTCGGCAGGCAGATGTCGAGCGGCGATGAGATCTCGACCGACGACTACGTGCGCATGGCCAAGGAGTATGCCGAGCTGACGCCCGTCGTCGAGATCGTCGAGGCGCTGCGCAAGGCCCAGACAGACCTCGCCGATCTCGACGCGATGATCGACGCCGAAGAGGACGCCGAGATGCGCGCCATGGCGGTCGAGGAGCGTGACACGCTGGCGCTCGAACTGCCCGAGATCGAGCAAGCGATGAAGGTGCTGCTGCTGCCGCGCGACGAGGCCGATGCGCGCAACGCCATCGTCGAGGTGCGCGCCGGAACCGGTGGCGACGAGGCCGCGCTGTTCGCCGCCGAGCTGTTCCGCATGTATCAGCGGTATGCCGAGGTGCATGGTTGGAAGTTCGAGGTAATGCACGTCTCGGAGACCGGTCTCGGCGGCATCAAGGAGGCGATCTGCTCGATCGGCGGCTCGGACGTGTTCGCCCGGCTCAAGTTCGAATCGGGCGTGCATCGCGTGCAGCGCGTGCCCGAGACCGAGACCGGCGGCCGCATCCATACCTCGGCGGCGACCGTCGCGGTGCTGCCCGAGGCCGAGGAGATCGACATCGAAATCGACGAAAAGGACCTGCGTATCGACGTCTTCAGGGCGTCCGGCCCGGGCGGCCAGTCGGTCAACACGACCGACAGCGCGGTGCGCATCACCCATATCCCGACCGGCATCGTCGTCTCGCAGCAAGACGAGAAATCGCAGCACAAGAACAAGGCCAAGGGGATGCGCGTGCTGCGCGCCCGGCTCTACGATCGCGAGCGCGAGATACGCGACCGCGAGCGCGCGGCCGACCGCAAGAATCAGGTCGGCAGCGGCGACCGTTCGGAGCGCATCCGCACCTATAACTATCCACAGAACCGCGTGACCGACCACCGCATCAACCTGACGCTCCACAAACTCGAGGCGGTGCTCAGCGGCACCGCGCTCGACGAGATCGTCGACGCGCTGATCGCCGAGGACCAGGCCCAGCGCCTCGCCGCCATCGATTGAGCGCGCCGCCGACCATCGGCGCGGCGCTCGGCGCCGCCACGACGCGGCTCGAGGCGGCCGGCGTCGACGAGGCGCGGCGCGACGCCCAGGTGCTGCTCGGCCATGTCCTCGACGCCGGTCGCGAGATCCTGATCGGCTACCCCGAGCGGCCGCTGACGACCGACCAGGCAACCGCCTTCGACGATCTCGTCGCGCGCCGCGCGCGGCGCGAGCCGGTGGCGTATATCGTCGGCGAACGCGAATTCTGGAGCCTCGCCTTCCGGGTCACCGCCGACACGCTGGTGCCGCGCCCGGCGAGCGCGACCGTGGTGGCTGCGGCGCTCGATACCGTTGCCGACCGCTCGGCGCCGCTCACGCTGCTCGACCTCGGTACCGGCAGCGGTTGTCTGTTGCTGACACTGTTGAGCGAGCTGGCGGGCGCGCGCGGCGTCGGTGTCGACATCAGCCCGGCGGCGCTCGCGGTCGCATGCGCCAACGCCGATCGCCTTGCGCTGTCGCATCGGGCGCGCTTCCTGTGCGCCGACTGGGGTGGCGCGCTGACCGGCCGGTTCGATCTGATCGTCGCCAATCCGCCCTACGTTGCGCTCGACGAGGCGCTGGCGCCGGAAATCGTCGACTACGAACCCGGCATCGCGCTCTATGGCGGCGCCGACCCGCTCGACGCCTATCGCGCGCTGGCCGGCGATCTTCGCCGGCTTCTGGCGCCGGGCGGTTCAGCGGCGCTCGAGATCGGTCAAGGGCAGGCCGCGTCGGTCACCGCTCTGATGGCGCGCGAGGGCCTCGTCGAGACCGCGCGGCACGCCGATCTCGCCGGCATCGAGCGCTGCCTCGTGCTGCGCCATGACGGCGCATTTAGCGGGCCACGAGAAAAAACTTCTTGGAATGTGACGGCGTCTTGATAAAGTACCGTTCCAGATGGAGCCACGAGTTAGACCATCGGGGCCATGAGGGCTCCGGCAGCGCCGTAGGCGGGCGAACCGGTTCCATCCGCTACTGACAACGACAATTGAAGCGAGCGGCAGCGTGCCGCTGCGCATTTGGGAAGTGAAATGAAGCAGTCATGAGACCTGGCTTCCATTCAAAGCGGCCGCGTGGCAATCGTTCCAATGTACGGCGCGGGCCGGGGCAACACAGGTCGCATTCAATCGACAGCAACGGACCCCAGGTGAAGGTCCGGGGAAACGCCAACCAGATCTGCGAGAAGTACCTGTCGCTCGCGCGCGACGCCGCCACGGCGGGCGACCGCATCATGGCCGAGAACTACTTCCAGCACGCCGAGCACTATTACCGCGTGGTCAACGGCGACGGGCAGCGGACTCCTCAGCATCAACAGCGGCAGCCGCAGGTCGCCGAGAAGCCGCAGCCGGCCGAGAATCCGCAGCCGGCCGACGCCGCCCCGACAGAGCCAGCCACCGAGCCGCAATCCTGATTGCGCCGCGCGCCGGCTTGTGCGCCGCCGGCCCAACGCCCATATAATCCGAGGTTCGGCCGCTCGATCGAGGGCCGGCCAACGACAACCGGCCGCTCCACGGAGGGCCGCTCTTCGCCGTGACCGCTCATCAGAGGGTTTGGAGAGAAAACCCATGGATTTCGAGAAATACACCGAGCGCGCGCGCGGCTTCGTCCAGGCCGCCCAAGGGTTGGCGCTGCGCAGCGGGCACCAGCGATTCACCCCCGAACATCTGCTCGCGGTTCTCCTCGACGACAAGGAGGGCCTGGCCGCGAACCTGATGCGCGCCGCCGGGGCGCGCCCCGAGCACGCGCGTGAGGGCGTCGAGGCCGAGCTCGCCAAGCTGCCCAAGGTCGAAGGCTCGGGCGCCGGGCAGGTGTACCTTGCGCCGGAAACCGCCCGCGTCTTCGAAACCGCCGGCGAGGTCGCCGAGAAGGCGGGCGACAGCTTCGTCACCGCCGAGCGCCTGTTGCTCGCGCTGGCGCTTTCCACCGGCGCCGCGGCCGCGCGCATCCTCGACGACGCCGGGCTGACGGCGCAGGCGCTCAACGCCGCGATCAACGATCTGCGCAAGGGCCGCAAAGCCGATTCGGCCGCCGCGGAAGACAGCTACGACGCGCTTGAGAAGTACGCCCGCGACCTCACCGGGCTCGCCCGCGAAGGCAAGCTCGATCCGGTCATCGGCCGCGACGAGGAGATCCGCCGCACCATCCAGGTGCTGTCGCGCCGGACCAAGAACAACCCGGTGCTCATCGGCGAGCCCGGCGTCGGCAAGACGGCGATCGTCGAGGGGCTCGCCACCCGCATCGTCAACGGCGACGTGCCCGAAAGCCTCAAGGAGAAGCGCCTGATGTCGCTCGATCTCGGCGCGCTCGTCGCCGGCGCCAAGTTCCGCGGCGAGTTCGAGGAGCGGCTCAAGGCGGTGTTGGCCGAGATCACCGCGGCGCAAGGCGAGATCGTGCTGTTCATCGACGAGATGCACACGCTCGTCGGCGCCGGCGCGGCCGAAGGGGCGATGGACGCGTCGAACCTGTTGAAGCCGGCGCTCGCGCGCGGCGACCTGCACTGCGTCGGCGCGACCACGCTCGACGAGTACCGCAAGCGGGTCGAGAAGGACGCGGCGCTGGCGCGGCGCTTCCAGCCGGTCTACGTCGCCGAGCCCACGGTCGACGACACGATCTCGATCCTGCGCGGGCTCAAGGAGAAGTACGAGCTGCACCACGGCGTGCGCATCACCGATTCAGCCATCGTCGCCGCGGCGACGATGTCCAACCGCTACATCACCGACCGCTTCCTGCCCGACAAGGCGATCGACCTGATCGACGAGGCGGGGAGCCGCAAGCGCATGGAGGTCGATTCGAAGCCCGAGGAGCTCGACGAGCTCGACCGCCGCGTCATCCAGCTCAAGATCGAACGCGAGGCGCTCAAGAAGGAAGTTGACGCGGCCTCGAAGGAGCGGCTCGAGAAGCTCGAGAAGGAGCTCGGCGAGCTCGAGCAGCAGGCCGCCGAGGACGGCGCGAGGTGGCAGGCCGAGCGCGAGCGCGTCGCCAGCGCCCAGAAGCTCAAGGAGCGGCTCGACGCCGCCCGCAGCGAGCTCGAGATCGTCCAGCGCGACGGCGGACCTGGCGCGCGCCGGCGAGCTCACCTACGGCGTCATCCCCGAGCTCGAGCGCACGCTCGCCGGGGCCGCTGGCGAGGACCAGATGGTGCGCGAGGAGGTGACCGGCGAGGACATCGCCGGCGTGGTGTCGCGCTGGACCGGGGTTCCGGTCGAGAAGATGCTCGAAGGCGAGCGCGACCGCCTGTTGCACATGGATCGCGACCTGGGCGCCCGCGTCATCGGCCAGGACGAGGCGATCGCCGCGGTCTCGAACGCCGTGCGCCGCGCCCGCGCGGGTCTTCAGGACCCCAACCGCCCGCTCGGCTCGTTCCTCTTCCTCGGCCCCACCGGGGTGGGCAAGACCGAACTCACCAAGGCGCTCGCCGCCTTCCTATTCGACGACGAGCACGCGATGGTGCGCATCGACATGTCGGAGTACATGGAGAAGCACTCGGTGGCGCGGATGATCGGCGCCCCCCCGGGCTACGTCGGCTACGAGGAGGGCGGCGCGCTGACCGAGGCGGTGCGGCGCCGGCCCTACCAGGTGATCCTGTTCGACGAGGTCGAGAAGGCGCACGCCGACGTGTTCAACGTGCTGCTGCAGGTGCTCGACGACGGCCGCCTCACCGACGGCCAGGGCCGCACCGTGAGTTTCCGCAACACCCTGATCGTGCTGACCTCGAACCTCGGCGGCGAATACCTCGCCGAGCTGCCCGAGGGCGAAATCCCCGGCCCCGCCCGCGACAAGGTGATGGACATGGTGCGCGCCGCCTTCCGCCCCGAGTTCCTCAACCGGCTCGACGACATCATCGTGTTCGACCGGCTGACGCGCGAGCACATGAAGGGCGTGGTCGACATCCAGCTCGGGCGCCTGCGCGCGCTTCTCGCCGACCGCAAGGTGACGCTCGAGCTCGACGACCGCGCGCGCGACTGGCTGGCCGAGGCCGGCTACGACCCGGTCTACGGCGCCAGGCCCCTGAAGCGGGTGATCCAGCGCCGGCTCCAGAACCCGCTCGCCACCATGATCCTCGACGGCGCGGTCAAGGACGGCGATACCGTCAGCGTCAGCGCCGATGGCGACGGCCTCGTCATCAAGCGCCAAAAGGTCGAGGCCGAAGCGGCGTAGGCCACTTGGCTGTTTATACCGGCGAGCCCATGAATGGACTCGCCCAATGTCCCTCAGTCGCCGGGCGGGCGCATCCGCGCCCTTGGCTTTCGCGCCAGGGGGCGCGGCGCCCAATTATTGCGATCAAAGCTGGCGCGCTCGGCCCACCGAGCGGATGAATGACTTCATCCGCTCGGTGGTATTATACCAAAGGCCCCCGCCGCACCGCCTCGAGATGGCGCGGGG
>JACZUY010000155.1 GCA_022572945.1 Pseudomonadota bacterium | reverse complement strand
CGGTGTTGAACTGGTCCCAGAACTCGGGCGGCTGGTCGCGGAAGTTCCATCGCCCGTCGTCCGAGCGCGGGCTGAAGACGCGCTCCTTCGAGCGTGTGCCTTCCTCGTCGCGGCGGATGCCGGCGATCACGCCGGTGAAGCCGTGCTCGGCGAGCAGCGCCTTGAGGCCGGCGGTCTTGCGCGCCGCCGAGCGCGCGGCCGGGGGCAGGGTCTCGTCCATCTCCTCGACCGGCGGACACCAGCCGAGGACGAGATTGAGGTCCCATTCCTTGGCGTAACGGTCGCGGAAGGCGTACATCTCGCGGAACTTCGTGCCGGTATCGACGTGCAGCACGGGAAACGGCACGCGCCCGAAGAACGCCTTGCGCGCGAGCCAGACCATAACGTTCGAATCCTTGCCCATCGACCACAGCATGGCCAACCGCTCGAACTTGTTGAACGCCTCGCGAAAGATGAAGACGCTTTGGCTTTCCAGCCGGTCGAGGTGATCCATGCAATGGCCTTGACGGTGACGGCGGCGGCGGGCGCAGCGTTCACTTACGGGTTCGGCCGATCCGGGTCAAGCGGCGTTGGTCGGGGCTCGCGCTCATCATTCGAGATAGCCGTAGCGGCGCATCTGCGCGCCGTGGTCGCGCTCGATCGCCGCCGCCTGGGCGGGGGTGAGCCTTTCGCGCCGGACGCCGGCCCGCCACGAGCGAGAAAGCAGCGGCTGGGCCAGGAGGTCCTCGTAGCGGACCACGAGAAGCCTCGGGTCGACGCTCTGGATCCAGCTCTTGACGTGGTTCGACCACACGCTCTCGCCGAACGTCGACAAATTCACTAATAATAGTGGATCATATCGGAACTCCCGCGCCGGGGGAGACCGACAGCTCGACGAGGACCGCCATGTCCGCCAACGCCATCCGATTCGCCGACATCCTGAGCCCCGTCACCCCCGAGGAGTTCTTCGCCGAATACCACGACACCAAGCCGCTGCTGGTGCGGGGCACGCGCGAGAAGGTCGCCGGGATCATGGCGTGGGACCAGCTCAACGCCCTGCTCGACATGACCGCGATCTGGTCGTCGGCGTCGCTGCAACTCTTTCTCGACAACGACATGTTGGCGCCCGCCCGGTACTGCCGTCCGGCCATCGACCGCAGCGGCAACCAGGCGCTCCAGCCCGACGCCCAGCAGGTGCTGTCTCTGTTGCGGCAAGGGGCCTCGCTGGTGGCGAACGACATCGATACCCTCACCCCGGGCCTCAGGGCCGTTGCCCGCGCCCTGGAGGAGGCGACCGGCGGCAAGGCGCAGGCCAACCTCTATTGCTCGTGGCGCCAGCGCCAGGCCTTCGCCGTCCATTTCGACACCCATGACGTCCACGCGATCCATTTCGAGGGGGAAAAGGTCTGGCGGATCTACGAGGGCCGCCACGACAACCCCATCGCCCATCCGCGCTTCAAGACATTCGGTCAGGACTACCATGACAAGGCGAAGGGGAAGCTGCTCATGGAGGTCACGCTCAAACCCGGCGATTTCCTGTACCTGCCGCGCGGCCAATACCACGAGGCGCTGGCGAGCGCGTCCGCCTCGCTGCACGTGACCTTCGGCGTCACCGCGGTGATCGGCCTCGACTTCATTCACTCCCTGTTCGAGCGGGCGGTCGACGACTCCTTGTTCCGGGCCAACGCGCCCCGGCTCGATAGCCGCGACAACGGCGAGGTCGAGGCCCACCTTGCGAAGCTCATGGAGCGGCTCGCGGAGATCGCCGCCGACCCCGAGGCAATCGCCCAGTTCAAGGCGTTCCAACGCGGCTTCAGATATCCGCGCGATGACTACGGGTTGCCCGGCTCGGTCACGTCGCCGCGGCGCTACCGGGTCAAGGCGCGCGGCGTCAAGTTGGTCAGGCACGGCCAGGCCTGGGCGTTGCAGGGATCGAAGGGAACGGTGGCGGTGCCCGAGGAGATGCGGGAGATGGTGGCGTGGATCCTGCCCCAACAGGGGTTCTCGCGCAGCGAGCTGAGCGCGGCGTTCGCGGGCCGGCCGGCAGGCGTGCTGGACCGGTTGCTCGCCGACCTCGCGGCGATGAAGCTCGTCGAGCCGGTTTAGCCGACGCGGAATGCCGCCGTGGGGGGCGAGCGGCGCGTCATTTCCGGCCGGTCGCCGAATGGCCGGGTGGAGCGACTGTTGCAGCAATATCACACTGCCGCAAAAACGGTACGCTATCGTCGGGTTAGGTATTGATTTTGCGTCGGCGCGAGTGTCTCATGCGCACGATGATTTGTGGCTGAGCCGCGACCGGCCCGTGCGGGTGGTGTTGCGGCGGCGGTACACGCCAGAGAAGATACGGTGCCCCCTGGGGGGCTGTACACAGAGGGGATCGAGGTTATGAACAGAGGTATGAAGAGAGTTCTTTTGGGGAGCACCGCGATCGTTGGCCTTGGCCTGCTGCTTCCGGCGCCGGTCTTCGCCGCGGAGCCGGTATCGCTGAGTCTCGGCGGTAATGTAACGTTTGAAGCGTGGATCGTCGATCAGGACGAC
Source organism: Pseudomonadota bacterium (assembly GCA_022572945.1). Lineage (GTDB taxonomy): Bacteria > Pseudomonadota > Alphaproteobacteria > JAAXGF01 > JAAXGF01 > JACZUY01. The sequence continues at coordinate 3,271 of JACZUY010000155.1, read as the reverse complement.
ACCACGGACCGAGGCCGCGGTTACTTTTTGGAGACGGACGACGCGAACCTCAACTGGACCGCTAAGGGCGAGGCCGACAATGGTCTGAAATATACGGGCCAACTCGAGTTGGAGATGGATAGCGGCGACGGAGACGCGGGCATCGACGAGATCTGGATCCGGTTCCAGGGTGCGTGGGGCCAGATCGAGATCGGCGACCAGGACGGCGCCGAGGACGTGATGTTGCATGACGGCACCGCCGCGCTGCTCGCGACTGGCCAACACGACGGCGGCGCAGGCTCGGTGTTCAACTTTGAAGGCGCCAGTATCACCAGCCCCGATCTCGTTGGCGATACCGGCGACGATACCAAGATTTCGTATTTCACCCCGCGCATCAACAGCGTGCAGCTCGGCGTCAGCTTCACGCCCGATAGTAACCAGAATTTTAACGCTACTCTTGCGGATGGCGCCGCCAATTCTTTCGAAGAGAGCATCGGCTTTGGGATCAACGTCGTGACTAGCTTCGATGACGTCAACGTCAACTTAGCATGGGTGGCCGTCATTTCCGACGATCAAGCCGGCGACCGTGTGGGCCACGAATCGTGGGCGTTGGGCGGCAACATCAGCTTCGGCGGCTTCGTCATCGGCGCGAGCCACGCCGACATGGGCAATTCGGGGCTGACATCGGCCGCCGAAGGCGCCGGCAGCGACGCCGGAGAGTATTGGGAGATCGGCGCCAGCTATTCGGCCGGTGATTATGGGGTCGCTGTCGGGTACTTCCACGGCGAGGCCAGCAACGCGGCCGGCACGACCGACGACGAGGTAGACTTCTTCTCGCTCGCCGCCACCTACAATGTGGCGCCAGGGTTGAGAATATACGCCGAATTTGACGACATCGACGTCGATCAACCCGGCACCGGCGCCGGGAATGATAACGACGGTCAGCTCTTCATGATCGGCACGAACTTCAGCTTCTAGCTCGCTTGAAGCGTACCCATTGAAGGGGCAGCGGCGTTTCCGCTGCCCCTTTTCTTTCCCGCGACCGTAGAACCCGCTGGAAATTTGGCGGACAATTCTGGCATACTTGCCGCCATGACCAAGAACCGCCTTTCAATCGTCGTCGCGCTGATCGTGGCCGGGCTGGGCGCCGGCTGTGCGGGGGTTACCGTCGAGGCGCCCAAGGACGATGAGTTTCTCACCGGGCAAGAACAGCGGAGGCAGAGCTACGGCAAGGTAACCGGGGAGGGGATTTACCTATTCGGCGGCCCCAGCAAAACCTCCGCTCCGACGTCGCCGATCGGCGTCAACAGCTTCCTGTGGCGGGCGACGCTGGATACGCTGTCGTTCATGCCGCTCGCCTCGGCCGACCCCTTCGGCGGGGTCATCATCAGCGACTGGTTCGCGCCGCCCGAAAGCACCAACGAGCGCTTCAAGATGACCGTCTACATCCTCAGCCGCGAGCTTCGCTCCGACGGCTTGCGCGTGGCGGTCTTCCGCCAGCAGCGCGACGCCTCGGGAATATGGGTCGACAGCGAGATCAGCCCCGACACCGCGAGCGAGCTCGAGAACACCATCCTCACGCGAGCGCGCGAACTCCGCGTGGCAAGCCTCGCCCAGTAGCGTCCCGTCGCCCGCCCGCGATCTCCGCACTGTCATCCCTGGCAAACCGGGGCATCCCTGGCAAACCGGGGCATCCCTGGCGCCCCGAGGTCGATCCCGCCCGCCGGGCGCGAACGCCGCCGCGTCTGGAAAGCTGCATCGCGGCGTGCTAGGGTCGCAGTCGCGCGCCGGGGGCTTGACGTTCCGCCGGCTGATCGTTCCCGGCGATCCCACGGACTGGCGAACGTCGTTTGGACGGGGGCGAAGCATGGGCGCAAGCGGGCGCCGCAACCACCTTTGGCGCTGGAAACCGGCGGTCAGCGGCGCGCTGTTGAGCGCGCTGCTGCTCGCCGCGATCCCCGCGCCGGCCGGGGCGGACTTCGAGGCCGGAGTGCGCGCGTTCGACGCCGGGGACTACGGCGCCGCGTTCGAGGAGTGGCTGCCGCTCGCCGAGGGCGGCGACGCCCGGGCGCAAACCAATCTCGGCCTGCTTTACCGCATGGGCCGCGGCGTCACGCGCGATTACGCCGTGGCGCTCCGGTGGTACCGCACGGCCGCCGACCAGGGCAACGCCCGCGCCCAGGCCAATCTCGGCAACATGTACCTCGAGGGACTCGGCGTCGATCGCGACCCGATGACCGGCGGCGCGTTGTTCCGCCAAGCCGCCGAGCAGGGCTTCGCCGTCGCCCAGCTCGGTCTCGGCGACCTCTACCGTCTCGGCGAGGCGATGGTCCGCGACCCCGAGCAGGCGGCCCTGTGGTATCGCCGCGCGGCCAAGCAGGGGCATCCCGAGGCGGCGCTTCGTCTCGCGCGCATGCACCTCGAGGGCGACGGCATCGACCGCGACGCGGCGAAGGCGGTGCGTTGGGCTCGCGAGGCCGCCGAGTTCGGGCTGGCGGCGGCGCAATTCGAGCTTGCCGAGCTGTACCGTACGGGCCGCGGGGTCGAGCGCGACCTCGCGGCGGCGGCGCGGCTGTATCACGCGGCGGCCGGCCAGGGCCACGTCGGCGCGATGACGGCCCGAGAACCTGCGTCGCTGCTCGATCCCCGCCAGGATTTTCTCCGCCGTCTTCTTCCCGAACCCGGGCAGTGTCGTCACGGCTTCGGTCCGCGCCGCGGCTTCCAGTTGCTCCACCGTGTCGATCCCGAGCTTCTCCCATAGCGTCCTGACTTTCTTGGCGCCCACGCCCGGGATCTGCAGGATTTCCAGAAGCCCGGCCGGGATCTCTTCTTTCAGCTCATCGTGAATACCGATGCGCCCGGTCGAGACCCATTCCTCGATATGCTCGGCGAGACCTTTGCCGACTCCCTTGACGCCGTCGAGCATCCCCCCGGCGATCCACTCGGCGGGGCTCCCCTCGAGGGTCTCCAGCGCGCGCGCTCCGTTCTCGTAAGCACGGCAGCGAAAGGGGTTGTCGCCGCGAAGCTCCATGAGCGTGGCGCATTCCTTGAGCAGGGCAATGAGATGGGACTTGGATTCAGTCATGGACGGCGCTCCGCGCTCGCCAGCATAACCGACCCCGCGCCGATTGGCTGCCGATCACTCTCCATTCAAAATGGTGCAAGAACTGAAATTAAAGGATTCCAAGACCTTCGTTCTATTCCAAAGGTCATTGAAAATGAGGTCAACCGCCAACTAAAAGATATCAAAGCCGGAAAAAAAATAAAAACATCTGTACGAAAGGCTGAGCCA
>JACZUY010000154.1 GCA_022572945.1 Pseudomonadota bacterium | reverse complement strand
CTCGTAGCGGCCCTCAGCGGAGTACAGCAGGGCGAGGCCGCTGAGGCTCTGGGCGAAATCGGGATGGTCCGGCCCGAGCGCCTTCTCCCGGACTGCCAGCGCCCGCTTGTAGAGCGGCTCCGCCGCCTCGTGCCGGCCCTGGCTTTTGTACAGCCCGGCGAGGTTGTTGAGGCCCGCGGCGACTAAGGGATGGTCCGGCCCGAGAACCTTCTCATTGATCGCCAGCGCCCGGTTGTAGAGCGGCTCCGCCGCCTCGTAGCGGCCCTGGCTTTGGTACAGCAGGGCGAGGTTGTTGAGGCTCGCGGTCACCGAGGGGTGCTCCGGCCCGAGTGCCTTCTCAAAGATGGCCAGCGCCTGCTTGTGGAGCGGCTCCGCTGCCTCGTAGCGGCCCTGCACGCGGTAAAGCTCGGCGAGGTTGTTGAGGCTCGCGGCGACATCGGGATGGTCCGGCCCGAGCGCCGTCTCCCGGACCGCCAGCGCCCGCTTGTAGAGCGACTCCGCCGCCTCGTAGCGGCCCTGGCTTTGGTACAGCCCGGCGAGGTTGTTGAGGCCCCGGGCGAAATCTGGGTGCTCGGCCCCGAGAGCCTTCTCCTTGATGGCCAGCGAGCGCTTGTAGAGCGGCTCCGCCGCGTCGTAGCGGCCCTGGGCGTGGTACAGGGCGGCGAGGTTGTTGAGGTCCATTGCGTAGTCCGGGTGCTCCGGCCCGAGAACCTTCTCATCGATCGCCAGCGAGCGCTTGTAGAGCGGCTCCGCCGCGTCGTAGCGGCCCTGGCGTTGATACAGCAAGGCGAGGTTGTTGAGAAAAATAGCCGTAGCCTCATGGTCGGGGCCGAACTCCCGCTCGCCGAGTTCGAGTGCTTCACGGTAAAACGGAATCGCCTGCTCGTACCGGCCGGCCTCTTCGAGGGCTTTGCCCTCGCGGTAGGCCTCCCTCCACGCCTCGGACTGTGCGTGCAGGCTCGTGGGCCACAGCCACGCCACGGCAAGCACCAGCGCGAGCGCGCGACGAACGAACATTCGCGGCCTCCCTCCATTTCGTAGCCAGAGCATCGGACCGAGCCAGGAGAGAAAGTCAGCTTATCCCACGATCACAAGAGGCACAACGTAACGGCCGGGGGCTTATCATACCGGCGAGCTTACGAATGGGCTCGCCTATGGTCCCTCAGGCGCCGGGCGGGGGGGCCATCCGGCCCTTTGGCTTTCGCGCCAGGGGGCGCGGCGCGCAATTATTGCGACCAAAACTGGCGCGCTCGGCGGTATCACTCACAGACTCGCGCCGGGGGCGGCGAGGGCGTGCTCGGTGAGCTCGCGGGTGATGATGCGAAAGCTGCGTCGACCGAGTCGGTGCGGAAGAAGAGGCCGGGGTCGCCGGCGTCGATCGTCCCGAAGCGCACCAGCGCGTCGAAGTCGACCACCGCGTCCCAGTAATCGGCGCCGTAGAGCACGATCGGCAGGCGCTTCGCGATCTTCAGCGTCTGGATCAGGGTCAGCACCTCGAACAGCTCGTCGAGCGTGCCGAAGCCGCCGGGCATCACCACCAGCGCCTTGGCCAGATAGGTGAACCAGAACTTGCGCATGAAAAAATAGTGGAACTCGAACGCGAGCTCGCGGGTGACGTAGGGGTTGGCGTACTCCTCGCCGGGCAGCGAGATGGCGAGGCCGACGTTCAGTCCCTTGGCTTCCGACGCGCCGCGGTTGGCGGCCTCCATGACGCCCGGCCCGCCGCCGGTGCACACCACGAAGCGCCGGTCGGTGCCTTCGAGCGCCTTCGACCACCCGGTCAGCCGCTTGGCGAGCTCGCGCGCGTCCTCGTAGTAGCGCGACATCGCCAGCCGCGCCTCGGCGCGTTCGACATCGCCGCCGCCCGCCTTCGCCGCCTCGAGCCCGGCCTGCGCCGCCTCGCGCGATTGCGCCCGCGCCGAACCGAAGAAGACGATGGTGTCGCGGATCCGCAGGCGCTCGAAGCGCGCCTCGGGCTCGATATACTCGGCGAGGATGCGCAAGGGCCGCGCGTCGCGGCTGTTGAGGAACGCGTCGTTGGCATAGGCCTTGGCGGGCCGGAACGGACTTTTGGTCATGGCAGCACCACACAGGTCGCGAGAAGCCGCAGGCGGCGAGCTTATACCGAATGCCAAAACGATCGTGTCGTTTTGGCATTCGGAGCCCGCAAATGCGGGCCGCCGCCCCTGCGGCGGAAGGCTGCGTGGCTTTGCGTATTACGACCAGTGCATCGAACTCGGCCAACGCCCGCTCGGGCGATCACGCGCCGCCCGGAACGCCGCCCTCGCCGACGACGACGAAGGGCGCCCAGAACATCGGGTGGGCGAAGTGGTCCTTCTCCTCGTTCGCCATCATCGCCAGCATCGAACGCCTGAGCGCCTCCGCCCGGCCGATCTCGGGATGGTCGGCCAGCTCGCCCAGCATTCGCGTCGTCAGCGCCACGGCGGCCTCGGAGCTGACCGACCAGTGCGAGACCAGGAGCGCCCGCGCGCCGGCATAGAAGAACGCCTTGGCGAGCCCCGACAGCCCTTCCGCCCCGGGCGTTCCGTCGGCCGCGGCGGTGTTGCACGCCGACAGGATGACCCAGTCGGCGTCGAGGTCGAGGGTGGCGATCTCGCTCGCGGTCAGGAGCCCGTCGTCCTCCGCCGTCCCGACTTCGGGCGGCGTCAGCGCGAGCGCCGGCTCTGCCATGCCCTCGAGCTCGCCGGAGACCAGGCCGTGGGTCGCGAACGCGAGGACGCGGTATTCCGAGAGGTCCATCGACCGCACCCGCGCTTCGGTCGCCCGGTCTTGCAAATAAACCGTCGATTCATCAACCCCCAGGGCCTTCGCGAGCGCGATAACCTCGTCGGCGGTGTCGGGAAGCCTGGGCAGATTCCGCACGGAATCGACGTCGGCCACCGCGCCGCGCGTGAACAGCACCGCTGCGTCCGCCCCACGGGTCTTGCCGGGGGCGTTCCCGAACTTGGGATCGCCGAATCCGACGAACGGCCGCTTGGCCGACGCCGCCTTGGCGAAGCGGCGCAGCGCGCGCAGCGAGGAAACCGCGGGCAGCGTGGTCAACGCGTATCTCTTGGCCAGCCACGGCACGTCGCGGTAGGCGGAGAACCGCCGTACACGGCGCTTGGGTTCCTCGGTGATGAGCACGCCGAGCGGCAGGCTTTGCAACGCCGCGTCGGGCACCACGAACACATGGCGGGCGCCATCGAGCATCGGCTCGGCGGGGGCAAAGATTCGCCGATAGAGCGCCAGGGCTTCCTCGACGTCGAAGCGCCGGATGTCGCCCAGGCTGCCGACGCCGGGCTGGTCGAGCCCGTCGCGGACGACCGTCACCGCGTCCTCGATCTCCTGCCGGCCGATGTCGAGCCGGTGGAACGCCGCGTCGTCGCGCCGCACCACCCAAAGGAAGGTGCGCTCATCCCACACCAGGTACGTCATCAGCGCCTCGGACGGGCCGAGGAGATCCTGGATTTCGGCGAGGGCGATCGGCTTGGGACTGGCGAGCTCGGCGTACTCGGGGAACTCCTCGGCGAGCCGGGCGCTTAGCTCGTCGATACGCTGCTCGAGCGTCGTCAGCTCCGACCGCGTCCTGGCTTCCGCCTCGGCGTCGCGCTCCTCGGGCGCAGCAGCGACCGCCTCGACCAGCCGCGTGTCCAGAATCCGCCAACGTTCGACCGCGTCCTGACGCGCGCGGACGGTGCGCGCCAGATCGTCGTCGCCGGCGGCGAAGCGCGCCGCCATGCCGGCGACCGCCGCCGCGGCGCTCGTCGCCTGGGCAAGCTGGCCAACGTCGAACGACTCGGCGAGCAACGGCGCGCGCCGCTCCGGGCCGCGTTCGATGGCGCCGGCGAGGTAATTGGCGTGTGATACGAAGACCCCCCGGACGTCCTTCTGCTCGGCCAAGCCGCCAACCGAGCGCCGCCCGCCCGACCGCGTCGCCCGCGCGCGGTGGATGTTGGACGCCCGCCGAATGTAATCGAGGGCCTCGGCGTGGCGGCGCTGTTTCTTGTAAATCTTGGCCAGGCTCGACAGGGTTTTGGCGAGGCGCGGGTGGTCCGCCCCGAGTACCCGTTCGTTGATCGCCAGGGCGCGTTCGAGGTGCGGCTCGGCTTCGGCGTAGCGGCCCTGGTCGCGGTATAGACCGGCGAGAGTGCTAAGGGTTCTGGCGACCTCGGGGTGGTTCGGTCCAAAGGCCCGCTCGAAGATGCCCAGAGAGCGCTCGACGAGAGGCTCGGCCTCGGCGGGGCGCGTCCCTGGGCCTTATACAAATTGGCGATATTGTTGAGCGTCTTGCCCACCCACATATGGTCGGGTCCCTTGGCTTTCTCCCAGATCGCCAAGGCGCGTTTCAGGAGCGGCTCGGCCTCCGCGGCGCGGTTCTGTATTCGGTAGGCCGCGGCGAGGTTGTTGAGCGCCTTGGCCACCTGTGGATGGTCGGCCCCCTTGGCTTCCTCGAGAATCGCCAGGGCGCGCTCGATCAGCGGCTCGGCCTCGGCGTAGCGGCCCTGCACCCGGTACAGCGCCGCAAGGCTGCCGAGGCTCATAGCCACCCTTGGATGGTCCTGCCCGCGGGCGCGCTCCCAGATTGCCAGGGCGCGCTTGACGAGCGGCTCGGCCTCGGCGTAGCGGCCCTGCGCGCGGTACAGTTGCGCCAGCGTGTCGAGGGTCTTGGCGACGCGACGATGCTCGGTTCCGAACTTGCTTTCCTTGATCGCCAGGGACCGCTTCAAGAGCGGCTCGGCCACGGCGTATCGCCCCTGAATGCGATACAGCCCGGCGAGATCGTTGAGGCTCTCGGCGACGCCGAAATGCTCCGCACCGAGCCAGCGCTCCTTCGTCGCCAGGGCGCGCTTGATGAGCGACTCGGCCTCGGCGTAGCGCCCGTCTTTGATAAACTTCTTGGCGCGCCTGCCGAGTTCCTTCGCCTCTTTTATCTGGGTGCGTTTGAGCTTCGATTGGCTAAGTTCGATCGCCGGCGCCGGGCGGCGAACCACCTCGTCACCGCGGAGATTGGGAGAGAGCGCGGCCATGCGCCGCGTCGCGCGATCGGCGTCCTCGCGCCCACTCGCCTGGGCCCAGCCCGCGGCGGGGAGCGCGAGCGCAAGCGACAGCGCCACGAGCGCTCGAGCAATATGCATTGTCAGCGTCGTCCGGCCCATCCAGGGCGTTCGGCGGGGCAAAAATTCGGCGGCCATCTACAGGTCCCCGCGCTCGCCCTCGGGGTTGGTGCGCGGGGTGAAGGGCGCGCCGCTGGTGTAATCGTGGCGGTGGTGGTGGAGCGCCCAGTGGACCGAGGGAAAGGCGATGTCGTCCCACGGGATCTCGTCCCAGCCAAACAGCCCGAGCTCGAGCGTCTCGGAGCCGGGCGCGACCTCGGGCGTCGCCAGACGCGCGGCATAGATGAGCTGCACCTGGCTGATGCGCGGGATGTTGTAGACCGCGAGCAGCGCCTCGATCTCGATCTCCGCGCCGGCCTCCTCCATGGCCTCGCGCGCGGCGCCCTCGGCGGTGGTCTCGCCGAGCTCGAGGTAGCCGGCGGGGATCGTCCAGTAGCCGCGGCGCGGCTCGATCGACCGGCGGCACAGGAGAATCCGGCCGTCCCACGCGCACACCGCGCCGACCACCACCATCGGGTTGGTGTAGAGGATGAAGCCGCAGCTCTCGCACACCAGGCGCTCGCGGTTGTCGCCCTCGGGCACCTTGAGCACGGTGGGGCCGGCGGGCTTGCTCTTCGCCGCGCTCGATTTCGACGCCAGGCGCGCACTATGACGGCGGCGCCGCCGAGCGTCCAGC
>JACZUY010000153.1 GCA_022572945.1 Pseudomonadota bacterium | reverse complement strand
GGCGCGTGCGGGTCTGGCGTTGGGTCGCGGATGGCCCGGCGGTGACGGTCGACGCCACCAAGATGAGCGAACCGCTTCCGCTCCCCGACAAGGCTTCGATCGCGGTCCTGCCGCTCGACAACATGTCGGACAACCGGGACTATGAGTACCTCGCCGACGGCATGACCGAGGACATCATCACGCTGCTCGCGCGGATCCCGAGTTTCTTTGTCATCGCTCGCAATTCCTCCTTTTCGTACAAGGGACAGCGGCGCGACATCCGCCAGGTTGGCCGCGAGCTCGGGGTGCGATATGTCGTCGAAGGCAGCCTGCGTCCAATTGGAAATCGGGTGCGCGTGACGATCCAGCTGATCGAAGCCGAGAGCGGCAATCACATTTGGGCTGAGCGCTTTGATCGTGCGGCCGCCGATCTCTTTGACGTTCAAGACGAGATCACGAACGCGATCGTCGCGCGGCTCGAGCCCGAGCTGACGCGCGCCGAGTTCGAGCTGATTCGACGGCGGCCGCCCGCCGACATGGACGCCTGGGACTACTATCGGCAGGCCAGTGGCATCCTCTCGCTGAAGGGTTGGCACGAGCGCACGTTCACCGAGGGCGCCGAGCTATATCGCAAGGCCATCGCCCTGGACCCCGAATTCGCTCCCGCACGCGCGGCACTGTCGCTACTATTGTCGTTAGGTCACATGATCGGTCACGTGACCGAACCCGACGAAGCATTGAGCGAGGCGGACCAGGCGCTCGCGCTCGATAGCGACAGCTCCGAAGTGCTTGGCTTTGCTGGTTGCGCTCTTTCCGACCTGGGCCACACGACACGGGGTATCGAACTCCTCGAAAAGGCGATCGAACAAGATCCGAGCAATGCCCAGGCTTGGGTCGCACTCGGGGCCGCGCTGCTCAGCAATCGCCAGCCCGAACTCGCGATCGAAAAGCTCGAACACGGGCTGCGAATAAGTCCGCGCGATAACCGGCTGGCGGTTTGGGGCGGAATTCTGGCCCTCGCCCTCGGCTTCGTCGGGCGCTTCGACGAGGCCATCGAGCAGGCCCGCATCGCCTGCCGCCGCGATGACAAGCTGCACAATCCGCGCGTCGTTCTGGCGGCGTTGCTGGTAACGGAGAATCGCCTTGAAGAGGCCGCGTCGGCCCTTGCGGAGGCGCGGCGCATCCGGCCGCAGCTCTCATTACGAGAAGCCAGGGGCATCGTTGGCGGCCCTTACGCCAAAGCCCTGCAAAAGATTTGGGAGCTCTAGACGAGCAGGCACTAATGATATGGTCACTAATATTACGGTAGTGGCCGCTGTCGGTCGCCCCGAAACCCAGGCCGAGGGCGCGCCGATTTCAGTGATCGGTGGTCGCGACCTGGCCGTCGAGGTACGACGCCAGATGGTCGCTGAGGTCGCGTGCGTCGTCGCCGGCGCCGTCGATAAGAGCGGACTTGCGGCGGCGGAGGAACTGTATGCCCATCAGGTACATGCCGGGTGACTCGACGACCCCGCCGTCGTGGCGGAGCTGGCCCTTGCGATCGAGGACGGGCACGTCGAGCCACGAATAGTCGGGGCGAAAGCCGGTCGCCCAGACGATCGTCCGGATCTCACCGCCGGTGAGATCCATGCCAAGCGGCGGCGACTCCTCGACCTCGGTGGGTGGAAGGCGGTGCGGGGCCTCGACCTCGCCGTCGAGGCCGTTGTCGCTCGCCCACTCGTCGATGGTGTCGAGCAGCCTGCCCATCTTGAGGTCGGACATGGCGCAGAGGTTGCGCAGCGAACCCGAGAACTGGGCCTTGCCTTCGTTGATGCCGGCGAGACGGCCCACGAGCTTCACGCCGATGCCGGTAAGCGCGTTGAGGTCCAGGGTCGCGCGCTCGGATGAGCCGGTAAGCTGCAGTGACGGAACCTTGCGCGCCCTGACGATGTCGTCGACCTCGTCGTAGCGTTCGTCGAGCACGCCGGCGGCGTCCATCCACCACTCGAGGTCCCGGCCCCGGTAGACCCGGGGCGCCCGGATGTGCTCGCCCACCGCGAGCGTCACCGGGCGGCCCGAGCGGTGGATCTCGTCGGCGAGCTGGGTTCCGGTCGCCGATGCGCCGACGACGAGCACGCCACCCTCCTCGAGCTGGTCCGGGTTGCGGTACTGCACGGGGGTGAGCGTGGTGACCGCGGACGGCACCGCCTCGGCCAGCGCGGGGACGCGCGCGATGTTGCACGCCCCGGTCGCGAGCACGACCGTCCGGGCGTGCCAGTCGCCCCGGTCGGTGGTCACCAAGTACCCCGCATCGCTGCGGCTCACCGACGTCACCGTGGTGTGGACCCGCACCGGGGCCGAGATCACCTTGGCGTATTGGTCGATGAAGGCGATGACCTCGGGCATGGTCCTGTAGCCGTCGGGATCGTCGCCCTGGTAGCCGAAGCCGGGCAGCCGACTCTGCCAGTTGGGCGTGAGCAGCCGGAGCGAGGCCCAGCGCTCGGTCTTCCACGTGTTGGCCACCGCGCCGCGCTCGAGCACCACGTGGTCGATCGCACGCTCGGCGAGGCACCGGCTCATGGCCAGCCCGGCGTGCCCGGCGCCGATGACGACGGTGGTGGCGGTGCGAACGGGACCCGCTCCCCTGAAGTGCGCCTGCGGCCGGTCAGTTCACCTCGACGGTGATGTTGGTCGGGTTCGTGATGGCGTCGTAGACGGCCGAGCGCTTCTGCGACTGGGCGACCAGGGCCTTGATCTCGTCGGGGGTTGCGTCGGCGTCGATGTCGAAGGTGACCTTGATGTCGCCGAAGCCGTTGCGTACGTCGCCGTCGATGCCGAGGATTCCCTGGATGTCCATCGAACCCTCGAGCGTTGCCTTGACCGAGCGCAGCTGGATCTCGCGGTGCTGGGCGATCGCGGCGATGCCGGCCGTCAGGCAGCTGACCAGGCCGACGAGTATGTACTCGACCGGCGCGGCGCCTTTGTCCTCGGACGCGAAGATCTCCGGGTGGTCGGCATCGAAGGTGAACGTGGTAACGTGTTTCTGCTCCTCGCCGAGGCCGAAGAAGCCCTCGACGGTCGAGTGACTGTGGGTGCCGTTCTTCCACTCGCAGGTCGCCCGCCACTCGAACTTGGCGCCCTCGGGCGCCGCGGTCAGTGCCTCACGGGCATCGAGTAGTGCCTGGACGTTGACGCCATTGTCGACTGCGGTCTCGGATGCTGCCATTGGGTCGCTCCCCCCTTATTTACTCAGAGTCCAGACGGATGGGGCCCGCACCATAATCTCGACCGATCGCTCGGCACTTCGATGAATGGCCGTCGCGCCTGATTGGTTGGATTCAATAACCTAGAATCCACGACCCTGGAGTCAAGCGAGAACATCGGCGAGACTTGGTATAAGCCAACGAACAACGATGTCGCCCCCGACGTCACGGTCGAGACACCCCCGATCAAGAAAGAAGGTTGTTCCCGCGATGGCGGTCTCAGGCGGGTTCGGGTTCGGCGCGCCGCGGCGTCCGGGCATGGATCGCGCGCCACACCCGCTCCGGGGTCAGCGGCATGTCGATGTGGCGGACGCCGAACTCCGCGAGCGCGTCGACGACCGCGTTCACCAGCGCGGGCGGCGCGCCGCCGCAGCCGGCCTCGCCCGCGCCCTTGAGCCCCAGGGGGTTGTTCGCGGTCGGCGCGCCCTCGTAGTAGGCGGTCCGAAAGCGCGGCAGGTCGGCGGCGCGCGGCACGGCGTAATCCATCAGCGACCCGGTCAGGAGCTGGCCGTTCTCGTCGTAGACGATGGCCTCCAGAAGCGCCTGGCCGATGCCCTGGGTGGTGGCGCCGGTCACCTGCCCGTCGACGGTGAGCGGATGGATGATGGTGCCCAGGTCGTGGACCACCGTGTGGCGGACGAGCGCGACCGCTCCGGTCTCCAGATCGACCTCCACTTCGGCGACGTGGCAGCCGTTCGGGTAGCTCAGCAGGTTCAGCTCGTGGGTCAGCGCGACATCGAGGCCGCCCGGGACGCCTTCGGGCAGGAGTGCCGGATCGAAGGAGGCGGCGATCACCTCGGTCATGGTCACGGAGCGGTCGGTGCCGGCGATGGTGAAGCGGCCGTCGGCGAACTCCAGGTCCGCGGGCGCCGCCTCCAGCAGGTGTCCGGCGACCGCCCTGGCCTTCTCGATAACTCTCTCGGCGGCGACCGAAACCGCGGTCCCGACCACCTCGAGGCCGCGCGAGCCGCCGTGGCCGCCGCCCGTGGGCGTCAGGTCGGTATCCGCCTGGCGATGGGCGATCCGATCGAGCGGGATGCCGAGACGGTCCGAGACGATCTGCGGCAGCACGGTCTCGTGGCCCGTGCCCGCGGACTCGGCGCCCACGGCGAGCGTGGCGGAGCCGTCCGCGGCGAAGCTCAGGTCCACGCACTCGAAGCGCTTGCCGCCGGTGAGCCCCAGGTAGAAGGCGACGCCGATCCCGCGCCGCCGCCCCCCGCGGTGTCCGGCGGCGCGCGCCGCCGCCGCGCGGCCGCCGAAGCCGTCCCAGTCCGCGAGATCGAGGGTCAGGTCGAGCACGGTCTCGAAGTCGCCGGAGTCGATCTCGATTCCGATCGGGGTTCGGTACGGCAGCTCGTCCGCCCGGATCAGGTTGCGCCGGCGCAGCTCGGCCGGATCGATGCCGAGCTCCCGGGCGGCCAGGTCGACGACGCGCTCGATCTGGTAGCAGGCTTCCGGGCGCCCGGCGCCGCGGTAGACCTCGGTCGGGCCGGTGTTGGTGAACACCGCGCGGGCGCGGAAATAGACCGCCGGGATCCGGTAGGCGCCGCCCTGGGTCCGCACGGTCCCGCCGGTCGGCGTGAACGGCCCGATCGAGGCGACGTAGGCGCCGATGTTGCCGACCGTGTCGACCTTGAGGGCGAGAAAACGGCCGTCCCGGTCCAGGGCCAGCTCGACCCGGCTATCCTGGGCCCGGCCGTGGGTGTCGGACAGAAACGCCTCGCCGCGCTCGCACAGCCACTTGACCGGCCGGTCCAGCCGCCGGGCCGCGAACAGGACCAGCGCGTACTCCGGATAGAGCGGGTTCTTCATGCCGAAGCCGCCGCCCACGTCGTAGGCCAGGTGGCGGATCTTCTCGCGCGCCACGCCGAAGACCTTGTCCGCGAGCTCGTCGCGGTTGACGTGGACGTTCTGCGCCGAGGTGACGAGCGTGAACGCGCCGCTCGCCCGGTCGTAGCGGCCGATCGCGCCGCGGGCCTCCATCGACACCGCGGTGACGCGGTTGTTGACCAGATCGAGCGAGACGACGCGCTCGGCCCGCGCGAAGGCGGCCTCGACGGCGGGGGCGTCGCCGGCGAGAATGCAGCCGTTTGAGAAGGTGCGTACGGGCCTATCAAGATGGACCCGATTGTTGGTGTCGTGAATGATGATGGCGTTGTCGTTCGGCATCACAAACTTGATCCGCCCCATGGGATTGCCCCGGCCCGGCCGCTGGACGAACTGGTACTGGCCGGGAAGGGCCGCATCCCAATCCACCATGGTCGGGTCCACCCAAGCGCCGCCGGCGTAGACATCAAACCCCCGCATAGGAAGCGTGGTCCCGCTGTCGGCGCGGGCCTGCGGGATGAGGCTGCCGGCCTGGACCGACCTGGGTACGAACCACGACGGATGAAACACAATCGATTCGATGGTATCGCTCATCACGGGCGTCGTCCAGTTCCAAGCGTTCACCATCCCGATCACGACGGGCATGGTGAGAGCGTCGCGGTAGCCTCCTCCTTCTGCCGGCAGGCGCACATCGAGCTCAAACGACGGGAGATTGACGAGCACGTGCATATCGCCGAGGTCGTCGGGTAGCCAGCGCCAG
>JACZUY010000152.1 GCA_022572945.1 Pseudomonadota bacterium | reverse complement strand
AATGAGAGACCCATTCCGTTTAACCCGATGAGCGATTGGGGCGCGGATGGGAGAATCAAGGACTCTGCCCCCGCATATAGCCCATTCGTCAGGCATCGAGAACATCTCGAGATAGACTAGGTCCGCTAAGGGTCATGTGTGGACGGCTCCTGATTGGCAAGGGTTGTTTTGCGGTATGTGCAAGCCGGTCGGGTGCGGTCATGTGTCCGGCCTGTTGACGCGGCGCTCATGACCCATGGCGATATCAACCGGCGGCGAAGGCCTCGGCGAGGAATTCGCCGCCCATCTCCAGGCCGGGGCCGTCGATGCTGTGGCCGAGCCCTTGGCCGGCATGGCGGCGCACCGCGATGTGGTGACTGCCGAGCATCTGGATGGCGGCGTCCAGCGAGGCGAACGGCACCACCGGATCGGCGTCGCCGTGGGCGAGCAGCATGGGCGGCTTCGAGCGGATTTCATCGGCCAACGTCTCGGCGCCGATCAGCGCTCCCGAATAGCCGACCACGGCGGCGCAAGATTTTGCGCGGCGCAGGGCAATATAGAGCGCCAGCATGGCGCCCTGGCTGAAACCGACCAGGGCGAGTCGATCGTCGGCGAGCGAGAGGCGTTCCAGACTGTCGTCGAGAAAACGATTTACGATGAGCGCCGCGTCGGCGGCGGCGGCGGTGATTTCATCGGCGCTGCGGCCTTGAAAGCTGAACCACTGGCGGCCCGCCGGGTTCGCGTCGCAGACATCGAGCGCGTGGGGCGATAAGAAGTGAGCGTGGGGCAAGACCTCGCTCCACGAATCGGCGAGGCCGATGAGATCATTGCCATCGGCCCCCCAGCCATGCAGGAAGACGACCAACTGCCGGGCGTCGCCGCCCTTGGCGGGCGGACGTTCGGGGCCAGAGATGGTCGGAAGATTGTTCATTCTGAGTTTCCATTAGAGGCGAAATGTTTGCTATACCTGCGCGCGAATCCCGAGGCTCGTTCCTATAGTACATGACCATCCCCGTCGATGAGATTTCCCCCGCGTCCGAAGCCGTCCTGGCGCCCATCGAGACGCAGTCTACGGTCCGGTTCGCACCGTCGCCGAGCGGCTATATGCATCTCGGCCACGCCTATTCTTCGCTCATCGCCTGGCGCAACGCGCAAGGTCCGGGCAGCCGTTTCCTGCTGCGCATCGAGGATATCGACGGTTCGCGCTGCCGCCCGGCCTTCGAACAGGCGATCTATCACGACCTCGCCTGGCTGGGCATCGATTGGCAGCGGCCGGTGCGCCGTCAGTCGGAGAGCATGGGCGACTATGCCGACGCCCTCAAAACCCTGGCGGCCCACGGCGTGCTTTACCCTTGCTTCTGCACGCGGTCCGAGGTGCGCGCCGAGATCAGAAACGCCGATGCCGCCCCCCACGGCCCCGACGGCCCCCACTACCCCGGCACCTGCCGGAGCCTGGGGCGCAAAGAGCAGAACCGCCGCATTCGCGCCGGCAAGGCGCACGCGCTGCGGCTCGACATGGAAAAAGCCGCCGCGCGCGCCGGCGCGCTGACCTGGACCGACCGCAAGGCGGGCGTCGTCAAGGCCGACCCGCTGTCCGCCGGCGACGTGGTGCTGGCGCGCAAGGACGTGCCCACCAGCTATCACCTCGCGGTGACGCTCGACGACCACATGCAGGGCGTGACGCTGGTGACCCGTGGCTGGGACCTGTTCCACGCCACCCACGTGCACCGGCTGCTGCAGGCGCTTCTCGGCCTCGACACGCCGGACTACTATCACCACCCGATGATCACCGATCCCAACGGCTTGCGGCTCGCCAAGCGCAACCGCGCCGTCACCCTGCGCGCGCTCAGGAGCGCCGGCAAGACGGTCGCGGACGTGTGCGAGATGGTCGACTTCGACACCCCCGACGCGAGGAGCATTGAGCTATGGACGACATCGTAGACGCGGCGACGCGCGGCGGCGGCTTCGACCCGAAGACCGAGCCGCGTTACTCTTGCATCCCGACCTTCATGCGGACGCCGCTGGTCGACGACCCGGCCGAGGTCGACATCGCGCTGATCGGCGTCCCCTTCGACGGCGGCGTGACCAACCGCGCCGGCGCGCGCCACGGCCCGCGCGAGATTCGCAACGCCTCGAGCCTGATGCGCTCGATCCACCACGTCTCGCGGATCGATCCGTATGCGCTGTGCCGCGTTGGCGACCTCGGCGACGTGCGGTTTCCCAACATCTTCGACGTCGAGGCGACGGTCGCCGACATCGCCGCGTACTACCGCCGGGTGCACGCCGCCGGCGCCGCGCCGCTGAGCGCCGGCGGCGACCATTCGATCACCTATCCGATCTTCCAGGCGATCGCCGCCGAGCGCCCCATCGGCATGGTCCACATCGACGCCCACACCGACACCTGGGACGAGTTCCTGGGTTCGAAGTTCACCCACGGGGCACCGTTCAGACGCGCGGTCGAAGACGGCCTTCTCGACCCCAAGCGCACCGTCCAGATCGGCATACGCGGGGCGCAGAACACCGACGAGGGCTGGACGTTCTCGCTCGATTCGGGCATGCGCGTCATCTTCATGGAAGAGTTCACGCGGATCGGCGTCGACGCGGTGGTCGCCGAGGCGCGCCGCGTGGTCGGCGACGGCCCGGTCTACGTCTCGTTCGACGTCGACGGCCTCGATCCGGTCTACGCGCCGGGCACCGGGACGCCCGAGATCGGCGGCCTCACCACGATCGAGGCGCAGGCGCTGATCCGCGGCTTGCGCGGCCTCGATCTCGTCGGCGGCGACGTCGTCGAGGTGGCGCCGCCGTTCGACCCCAGCGGCAACACGGCGCTGGTCGGCGCCACCCTGATGTACGAGATCCTCTGCGTTCTCGCCGAGCCGGTCGCGGCGCGCAAGAAGGGCGGTTGAGCGATGGCGATCGACGGGCTCGACCATTTCACGCTGGTGACGGCGGACCTCGACGCGTCGCGCCGGTTCTACGTCGAGGCGCTCGGCCTCCGCGAGGGCGACCGTCCGCGGTTCGCGTTTCCCGGCGCCTGGCTCTACTGCGGCGCCGCCCCGGTGGTGCATTTGATCGGCGATCGCGGCGCCGCGGCCGCCGCCACCGGGCCGCTCGACCACGTCGCGTTCCGCGCCAGCGGCCTCGCCGAGATGGTCGCGCGCCTGACTGCCCGCGGCGTCGAGTATGCGCTGCGGACCGTGCCCGGGCCGGGGCTCAGGCAGCTGTTCGTGCACGACCCCGACGGCGTGAAGGTCGAGATCAACTTTGCGGCGTCGGAAGCGCTGCCCGAGGACGCCGGGGGCCGCGACGTGGGCTGATACGCAAAGTCACAATTGTTGTGACTTTGCTGCGTTCAATCGCCACGCGGGCTTCCGCCGCATACGCGGCGGCCCGCAAATATTGCGATCAAAGGGGGGGCGCGGGCTCCGAAAGTCGAAACCACGCGATTGTTTTGACTTTCGGTATGAGGCGGCGATCCTGCGCCCCGGCGCGCAATTCGCCGACGCACCACCCCTTGTCTGTCGCCCCTAACGACCTACAATATGTTGTTGCCAAAGCGCCGCGATTTTGCTAGACGAGGCGAGGCGCCAGGAGCGTGGCCTTAACGGCCGCCGCTGCGTGTCCGGGCGGGACACTCCTGGCGCCTCTGGAGTCGTCAGACCCCGTTCCGCAGAAACAGGGAGGCATTTACCGCTTTGCTGCGGGACGGGGCCCCCCGAAAGGGTTCCCGTCTGCGGCGGGGCGGCGTGGTTTCCTTGCGGAGCCCAACTCCCCCGGCGGTCGCTTATCCCCTGTCCTCGGCGCCGGACCTTTCGCTTCCGCCCGACGCCTCCGAAGACGCACCGGCCGTCCGCTGCGCTGGCGCCTCCCCGAGGGGAGAGCCGGCGCTCCGCGGGAACTTGTGGTTGCCCCGAAAGACGACCACGCGTTCCGCGGAAAATCCGGCAAAGGGCGGAGGTCTGCTTCCACCCGACGATCCGCTTTTCCCGAAGGAGAATTGGATCGCCGCCGACGGTTCCGGTTCCCGAGGGAACCTTCACCGTCCTGGAGATCGAATTCCTTTGAGAAGCAGAAAAAATCTCGAAAGACTTCTGGTGCGACCCGCGGGAACTCTCAACTCCAACGCTTCCGCGTAACCATGATTATCGGCTGCCTGGAAATAAAATTGCAAGTAAGAAAAAGGACTTAGCGTAAATTTCTTGTGGATGGTATTTCAGAGGAATCTCAACCGCTTCCGATTTTATCCACAACATTATGCACTTTTCACCCCGCAACAGGCCCGCCGTTCCCCGCCAAACGGCGCCCCCCGAGGGCCGCGCGCGTCATCCCGGAATTCAAAATGATTGGATCAGTTTGAAATCCGGAGCCCGCGCCCCGTTTGATCGCAATAAATGCGGGCCGTCGCCCCTGCGGCGGAAGCCTGCGTGCCGATTGAACACAGCAATATCACAAGAATTGTGACGTTGCGTATCACTCGTAAGCGAACATCTCCACCAGCACGCCGGACACGTCAATTCCGCGCGCGCGCGCGAGAGCCGCCCCAGGCGCGTAACCAAGCGCGATTTATCCACGGTGCGTATCTGGTCGAGCGCCACCTGGCGCTTGCGCCCCTCGAATGCAATGTTCACGCGGGTCGGATAGGCGCGCCGCGCGGAGATCATCGGCGCGATGATCACCGTGCGCACGTGCGCGTTCATCTCGTCGGGCGACACCACCACGCACGGCCGCGTCTTGCGGATTTCGGAACCCAGGGTCGGATCGAGATTGACGAGGCACACGTCGAACCGCCGGACATCGGCTACCACTCCCACTCCTCCGCGTCCCAGTCGTGCTCCATGGCCTCGGGGACAAGGAGGGCGTCGTCGCCGGCGGCGGCCATTTTCGCGAAGGCTTCATCCCAACCCGCGCGCGTATCGCGCGCGGCGCTCAGGACGACCCCGCCATCGGCCACGCGCATTTCGACCCGATCGCGGAAGCCGCATTCCTCGATCACCGACCGGGGAATCCTGACGGCCTTGGAATTGCCGATCGAAATCAGCTTCACCTTCATGCCCAAACCTCTCGTAGCGTAATTACAATGTAATTACCTCCGCACCCCGCGTGAATCACGGGGGAGCGCCTTCCCCCCGATCCCGGTGCGCGGCAGCTATTCCCGCGGGCTCTTGACCGAGTTCGGCGAGATCGCGAAGGTCGAGTATCAGGGCCTTGAGGTTTTGCACGTATACGTAACGTAAGCCCGGCTAACCGGTCCAAAAGGATAAAATTGACAGATGTGCGAAACCTGCGACAATTCCCGCAATGCCTGCATTGGCGACCACAAAAACAACAATGTGCCTATGGGGAGGAGTGTATGACGCTGGATGTCAGCTATATGGGGACGAAGCGTGTCATCGCGCCCAAAGTGGCCGCGGTAATCCAAAATGGCCCGCCCGGCCCATTGCTAGACTTGTTCTCAGGTATCTGCGCTGTCGGGTCTGCTGTGGCCCCTTCCCGGCAAGTCTGGAGTAATGACATACAGAATTTCGCGTCCACGGTGGCCAAGGCGTTCTTTACCTCCCCAAACCTACCCCTGCACTTCGACGACGCAGCGAGAGCAGCCCGTCAGCCATACCTCAAGAACCGCGTTGCGCTTGAGACCAGGTTTGCACGTGCGTTGCGAAGGGAGGATGACGCGCTTAATATCCGTGAGTTGGGGCATCTCACAGCGCTAGAGCGTTTTCCGATCAATTTGGTTCATACCCTGAGTTAGCGAAGAAGTTTGCGCATTCTGCTGGAGGGAAGAGCTCGATGACCTCGGCGATGGCTACCCAGAGGTCATCGACGGTGCGGGCGG
>JACZUY010000151.1 GCA_022572945.1 Pseudomonadota bacterium | reverse complement strand
CGTGGTAGTGCTCGTCGTGGCGGGCGATTTCGGCCGCCAGCCGGGCGAGCTCGGCCTTCGCCTGCGCGCGCGTGAGCGCATCGACCGCGATGCGCGCGCTGTCTTTGCTCACCGCGCCCGTCCTCAGCCGGCGCCCGCGCCTATCAGGCTGTCGGCCGCGGCGCGCGCGGCGTCGGTCACCCGGGCGCCGGCGAGCATGCGCGCGACCTCCTCGCGCCGCGCCTCGGGGTCGAGCGCCTCGACGCGCGTGACGACGCCACCTTCCGACTCGTCCTTGGCGACCCGGAAGTGATGGTCGGCGCGCGCCGCGACCTGCGGCGAGTGGGTCACCACCAGCACCTGGAGCGCCGCGCCCAGCCGCGCCAGCCGGTCGCCCACCGCCGCCGCGACGGCGCCGCCGATGCCGCTGTCGACCTCGTCGAAGACGAGCGTCGGCGACGAGCCCGCGCCGGTGAGCACGACCTTGAGCGCGAGCAACAGGCGCGACAGCTCACCGCCCGAGGCGATACGCGCCAACGGCCCCGGCTCGGCGCCGGGATTGGTCGCCACCTCGAAACCAACGCGCTCGGCGCCATGCGCCGACCAGTCGGCCTCGGGCAGGGCCTCGAGCCGGGTCCGGAACAGGGTGCGGCGGAGCTTGAGGTGCGGCAGCTCGGCGTTCACCCGGCGGTCGAGGTCCTTCGCCGCCTTGGCGCGCTCCCCGCTAAGACGCCGTGCCGCTTCGGTGAACGCCTTGCGCGCCGTGGCGGCCTCTTCGGCGAGGCCATCGCGCGCGCCGCCGCGGTCTTCGAAGGCGGCGATTCTGGCGCTGAACGTGGCGCGCAGCTCGGCCAGCGAATCGACGTCGGTGCGGTGCTTGCGCGCCGCGGCGCGCAGCGCGAACAGGCGCTCCTCGGCCGCCTCCAGGCGATCGGGGTCGGGCGCCAGGTCGCGGCCGGCGGCGTCGAGCGCGGCCAGCGCCTCGGTGGTCTCGACCGCCGCGCGGTCGAGCGCCTCGATCACCGGATCGAAGGCGACGGCGAGGCGTTCGGCGGCGCGCGTGAGCATGCGTTGCGCGGCATTGAGCCGCGCATCGACGCCCCCGCCCTGGTTGAGCTCGGCGCGCGCGGCTTCGAGCGTCTCGGCGATCTTCTCGCCCTGCATCAATGCGCTCCTGCGGGCGGCGAGCTCGGCCTCCTCGCCCGGTCGCGGGTCGAGGTCGTCGAGCTCGGCGAGCACGTGGCGCAGATACGCTTCGTCGCGCCGCTCCGCCTCGAGTTCGGCGTCGGCCCGGGCGAGCGCGTTTTCGGCGGCGCGCCAGCGGCCGTGCGCCGCGGCCACCGCGGCAGCGTCGGTCGCGCCGAAACCGTCGAGGAAGACGCGGTGGGTTCCGGCGCCCAACAGACCGCGCCGGCTGGCCTGCCCCTGCAACTCGACGAGGCTTTCGCCGATCTCGCGCAACAGCGCGACGCCCACCGGCTGATCGTTGACGAAGGCGCGGCCGCGGCCGTCGGCGCCGAGTACCCGCCTGAGCACCAGCGCGCCGTCGTCGGCGAGGCCTTGCTCCTCGAGCAAGCGCCAGACCGAATGATCGGCGGGCGGGTCGAACGCGGCGACCGCCACCGCCTGGTCGGCGCCGCGCCGGACGAGGCCGCTGTCGCCGCGCGCCCCGAGCGCGAGACCGAGGGCGTCGAGCAGAATCGACTTGCCGGCGCCGGTCTCGCCGGTGAGCGCGGACAAACCCCCGCCGAACGCAAGCTCGAGGCGGTCGATCAGGACGATGTCGCGAACCAGGAGACTGACGAGCATGGGCCGGAACGCAACGCCTGCGAAGCGCTCAGAACACCGAATTCCAGGCCCGGCTGATCCACGAGCCCTTGTCCTCCTGGGGCCGCAAATCGACGCCGGTGAGCAGCACGTACGAATCCTGGTACCACTCGTTGCCTGGATAATTGTAGCCCAGCACCGCGGCGGTCGCCTGCGCCTCGTCGGTCACGCCGAGCGCGAGGTACGCCTCGGTCAGCCGGTGCAGCGCCTCGGGCACGTGGGTCGTCGTCTGATACTTCTCGACAACGACCTGAAACCGGTTGATCGCCGCGATGTGTTCGCCGCGCCGCAGGTAGAAGCGCCCGACCTCCATCTCCTTGCCGGCGAGGTGGTCGCGGGCGAGGTCGAGCTTGAGCTTGGCGTCGCGGGCGTAGGCGGTGTCGGGGAAGCGACGGATCACCTCATCGAGCCGCTCGAACGCGAGCTCGGTCATTTTCTGGTCGCGGCCGACGTCGGAAATCTGCTCGTAGTACGAGATCGCGATCAGGTAACGGGCGTAGGCCACGTCGCGATGGCCGGGATGGAGGTCGATGAAGCGCTTGGCGGCGAGCACCGCGTCGTCGTACGCGTTGGCCTGGTACTGCGCATAGGCGGCCATGATCTGCGCCTTGGTCGCCCACACCGAGTAGGGATGCTGACGATCGACCTCGTCGAAGGCCTCCGCCGCGCCCCGGTAGGCGCCGGCGCTGAGCTGGTCCATGGCCTCGTTATAGAGGCTCTCCACCGGGCGCTCGTAGTAGGCGTCGTCGTCCACCGAGCCGCACGCCGAGAGAGCGACGGCGACCACCGCCGCAAGGCCGAAACGGGAGAGTCCGGTATGGCCGGATCTCCGACGCGGCGCGGTCGACACGCCCGGCGAACGGTGGAATCTCATGAGCATCCCGATACGGCGCGACAACATCCGGCGGCAATCATACCACTATATCACCCGCCGAGGCCCGCGCACAAACCTCCGCGATCGCGCACCGCGCGCAGCCGACTCGACAGCGGGATATCGGGAGCGGCGGCGGCGTTCAGGCCGTCGCGGCGATCGTCGCCGGGCGCGCCCGCCGCGAACCGGTGATGTCGTCGAGCACGACGCTGCACCAGGCATCGTCGGCGGCGAACAGCGCCTCGAGCAGGCGGTGGTTCATCTTGTGGCCGGAGCGAACCCCATGCACGTGGCCGATCAGCGGCGCGCCCGCAAGATAGAGATCGCCAATGCAGTCGAGCGCCTTGTGACGCACGAACTCGTCGGCGTAGCGCAGCCCGCCTTCGTTCAACACCGCGTCGTCGGAGAGCACCACGGCGTTGTCCAGCGAGCCGCCGAGGGCGAGACCGTTCTCGTGCAGGCGGTCGATCTCGGCGAGGAAGCCGAACGTGCGCGCGCGGCTGAGTTCGCGCTTGAACGCGCCGTCGGAGAGATCGAAGTAACACGACTGGCCGCCGATGAGCGGATGGTCGAAGTCGATCTCGAAGGCGATCGAGAATCCGTCCGCCGGCGACAGCGAGACCGAGCGCCCCTCGTCGGCGACCTCGATCGTCTTCAAAATCCGGATCGCCCGGCGTGGAACATGCTGTTCGGCGATGCCGGCGCACTCGACGAGAAACACGAACGGCGCGGCGCTGCCGTCCATGATCGGCACCTCGTCGCCGTCGAGCTCGACGATCAGGTTGTCGATCTCGAGGCCGGAGAGCGCCGCCATCAGGTGCTCGACCGTCGCCACCTTGACGCCGTCGCCGTTGCCGATGCTCGTGCACATCAACGTGCCGTTGACGTTTTCGTGCGTCGCGCGAATCTCCGCTCCGCCGAGGTCGGTGCGGCGGAAGACAATGCCGGTGTCGGGCTCGGCGGGCAACAGGGTCATGTCCACCCGCGTGCCGCGATGCAGACCGACGCCAGCACAGCTGATGGCGCTCTTCAGCGTTTTTTGCCAGACAACACCCAAGGAACTGACCCTCGTCCGCCTCCAAAACGACGCCGGCTTGATCTTGCCGGTCTTGTGGTTACTGGTCCCCGACTGACACCACAAAGACGAGTGCTTCGAGGCTTTCTAGCAAGTTGCCCCGAAGCACTCAAATCACGTTTTATGACAGAATGTTACGCCCCATCTCTGGAGTTCTTGCACCGGTTCAGTTCGACTGGCGCCTGAGGAACGCGGGAATGTCGAGCACGTCCTCCGCGACCTTGGGCAGCGTCAGCCCCTCGGCCTCGCGCGCCGGCTCGGCCCCAACGGTTTCGAGCTCGGGCGCCGGTTTCGGCTCGGGCTCGGGTTGTGGATCCTGCTTGGCGCCGAACATCGGCTGGCGCGCCCGACCGGTCCCGGTGACGCGCTCGAACAGCGTCGGCCCGCGGCGCGGCTTGCTCGTGGGCGCGTTGCCGCCGTTGCTCATCGCCGCGGCGGCGAACGGATCGGCCGCGCGCTCGAGCAGCGTCTTCGGGCTCGCCTCCACCGGCGGCGGCGGGATGAAGCTCTCGTCGCGCGCCGGCGCCGGTTCGGGCGGGATCGCCGCGCCCGACACGTCGGCCGTCGCCGCCACCACGGATTCGGAATCGGGAGCGATCTCTTCGGCGACCTCCTCCGCGGCCTCCTCCGCGGCCTCCTTCTCCGGGTCCCTGCCCGAGTTCATGCTCTACGATGGCGCGCGTGCCCTGCCTTACGGTGTGTTTTCGCCGAGGTTGCCGATGCAAATCAAGATCGGTTATTGGCTTACAGATCTACCGCATCCAAAGATGGGGAACTTCGTGTGTATGCCAGGGAGCCATCGGCGGCAATATTTTGACGGTTACACGAAGCATACGAGTATACCAGGCGAGAAGATTCTGTGTTGCCAGAAAGGCACAATGGTAATCATGCACTGCGGGACTTGGCACCGCGTTGAACCCAATGAAAGCGATGTTGTGCGGAAGAACATTTTCCTTGCCTATTGTCCGTCATGGATTTGCGAGGCAGACCGACATCAGTGCGAGCCGGAATGGCTGAAAACGTTAAACCGGGAACAGCGAATCATCATGCGAAGCTACTCCCACGGCTATGCTCGCACCAAGCCCCCCAAGGACGATTTCCCACTGTTTCTGGACCGGGAAACCGGGTTGGATTCCGATCCGGAGATATACGCCGATGGTGTGCCGCTTCACATTCGGAAGCGCAGAGTCGCGCATGAACAGTGGATATAAGTGGGGAAAGCAAGTAGTGCACTGTCATTCCTAATGGATGGAGTTTACTTAATATGGTGGGAGTCCGCTACGCGAGACCAGGACGGCTTCTAGCCGCGATAATCGTGGCTAGAAGCCACTCCCACAAAGGAATGGCAATATCAGCCGAAACATAATTTACAGTGTTGCTGGCATCCAATTCATTTCTGCCTCTACAATATTACCGAAATGATATGAGATAGAAAGGAGATTATCATGAGGCTAACAGATTCTCAAATCTCATTTTTCCACGATAACGGCTATTTGCGACTCGAAAATGTGCTAGACGATGACGATTTACGTCCGGTGATTGACGAATATTCCGCCATCATTGACGAACGAGCGCGACGGCTACACAGCGAGGGAAAGATTAGCTCACTGTGTGCTAACGAACCTTTCACGCGACGCTTGCTGTGTCTGGCAAAAGAAGCCCCTGAAGTCGTTGCCGGGCTGGACATCATGCAGGCTCGTGGGAAGTCAACTTTCAACTTCCTCAAAAATCCTAAAATTCTGGATGTCGCAGAATCGTTAGTTGGTTCAGAGATCGTGTGCAATCCCATCCAACACATTCGTGCAGTGCTGCCGCCCGACGAGACGGGTAGACAGCCGACCCAATGGCATCAGGACGCTGGTGTGTGTTGGCCCGACGCCGATCCCTACTTTATGCTCACCATCTGGATACCCATTGTGGATGTTACGTTAGAAAACGGATGTTTAGAGGTGATGCCCGGCAGCCATAAAAATGGTCTTCGAAAACATGTTACGCCTGGAGCCAGTATACCCCCGGAAGAACGTCCGGCGATCGAGCCAAAGCCGCTTCCTGTGGCCGCCGGGGGAGTCATCCTGTTTCACAAC
>JACZUY010000150.1 GCA_022572945.1 Pseudomonadota bacterium | reverse complement strand
ACCTACGCGCTGTGCGCCCACCTCTTCGGCGCGGCGAAGCTGGCCGAGCTGCGCGCGATGCTGCGTCGCGGCGCGTGAAACCATCGCACCCACGCGGTGCCGCCCGGTTCTTGCTCGCTCGCGCCACTGCTATCGACGCCAAATCGGCCATGTGGGTTGGGTCTTGCATAGGCTCTTGACGCATCGACGCTGTGGGCGCTTGACAACCGTAACGTTACAGGCATCATCCGCCGATGAGTATCGAGGGCTTTCGACACAAGGGGCTGAAACGGTTCTATTATGAAGACGATGCGCGAGGACTTCCTGCGGCTCATATCGAGAAGATCAGGGATATTCTCACAGCGCTCCAGGAAGCTTCCGAACCATCCGAAATCGCGTTGTTCCCTGGGTGGCGCGTGCATCGCCTCAAGGGCCGCCTTGGCGGTTCTTGGAGCGTCACGCTTACAGGCAACTGGCGAGTTATCTTTCGTTTCGAGCGCGGACGGGCCTTCGACGTCGATTTGATCGATTATCACTAGGAGGAGCGAATTGTGGCCATGAAAAACCCGTCCCATCCCGGAGCGCTCGTACGCCGCGAGGTGATCGAGCCCTTGGGATTGACGGTCACCGATGCGGCGAAGGCGCTGCGTGTGAGCCGCCCCGCGTTATCCAAGCTGTTGAACGGAAAGGCGTCGCTGTCGCCCGAGATGGCGGTACGCATCGAAAAGGCCTTCGGCCCGAAGATGGAGCACCTGATGCGGATGCAGTATGCCTATGACGTGGCGCAAGCCCGCGGCAACGCCGACCGTATCGACGTCGCGCGTTATCGTTCCGCTTGATGGCGCCGCCATCACGCATTGGGGGGCCGGATCGCGCGGGAGACACGCCGTCGCAAACGTTCCTCGATCGCCGCGCCGCTCGCGCTTGACCGCGCGGGGCGGGCGCGCGATAACGGCGCCCGCGTCGAACCGGAGCCTCGCGTCATGAACCGCATCTTTTCGGGCATCCAACCCACCGGCAACCTCCACCTCGGCAACTACCTGGGGGCGATCCGCAACTGGGTGGGGTTGCAGGAGAGCTTCGAGTCGATCTACTGCATCGTCGATCTGCACGCGGTCACGCTGCCCCAGGACCCGGCCGAGCTGCGCCACAACGTCCGCGAGGTGACCGCCGGGCTGGTCGCCGCCGGCATCGACGCCGAGCGCTGCATCGTCTTCGCCCAGAGCGCGGTTCCGGGACACAGCGAGCTTGCCTGGCTGTTGGGCTGCCTGACGCCGCTGGGCTGGCTCAACCGCATGACCCAGTTCAAGGAGAAGGCGGGCAAGCGGCGCGACGCGGCCGGGCTCGGGCTCTATGCCTACCCCGTGCTCATGGCCGCCGACATCCTCGTCTACCAGGCGACCCACGTGCCCGTGGGCGACGACCAGAAGCAGCATCTTGAGCTTTCGCGCGACATCGCCGGCGCGTTCAACCGCCGGTTCGGGGTCGATTTCTTCCCGCTGCCCGAGCCCCAGATCTTCGGCGCGGCGACGCGGGTGATGTCGCTGCGCGACGGCTCGCAGAAGATGTCGAAGTCGGACGCCTCCGATTATTCGCGCATCAACATGACCGATGACGCCGACGCCATAGCGCTCAAGATCCGCAAGGCGCGCACCGACCCCGACCCCTTGCCCGGCACGCCCGAAGGCCTCGCGGGCCGGGCGGAAGCGATCAATCTGGTGGGCATCTACGCGGCGCTCTCCGGCGGCACGGAAGATGAGGTCTGCGCCAAATACGCCGGCGAGATGTTCTCCACCTTCAAGGCCGACCTGGTCGAGCTCGCGGTCTCGGTGCTCGGCCCCATCGGCGCCGAGATGCAGCGGTTGAAGGGGGACCCCGGCTACATCGACCGAATCCTGCGTGACGGCGCCGAGCGCGCCGGCGCGATCGCGAGCCGGACGCTGGCCGAGGTGCACGCGATCATGGGCCTCGCCGCGTGAGGGTTTCCGCGGCGGCCCGAATATTCGGAAATTCCCGTGGTCGACGGTGACCCGCTCGAGCTTCGCGAGATCACCAACATCCTTTTGAAATAGCGGCATGTTTTCCGCACGGCCGGGCGCCGCGCCAACCCCGGTGTTGCGGCGGGCGTCGCAACGGTGGCAGGATGGACCCCGGGCAGGGGTTTCGGCGAGGTGCAATGTCTGAGGCGGTCCAACATGTTCCCGGCCGGGCGAAGTACCTGGTGTGCGTCGATGGCAGCGCGCACGCGCGGGTGGCGGTGCGCTTCGCCTGCCTCCGCGCCCGGCACACCAACGGCCAGGTCGTGCTGCTCACCGCGATCGAGCCGGCCGAATTCGAGCACTGGATGGCGGTCCGTGACACCATGCTCGAGGAGAAGCGGGAGGAAGCCGAGCACGTGCTCCAGGACCTCGCGGCCGAGGTCAACGAGTGGGCCGGCATGATGCCCGAGCTGATGGTGCGCGAGGGCCACATCGGCGACGAGATTCTCGCCGCGGTCGAGGAAGACCCGGCGATCAGCTTTCTCGTCGTCGGCGCGGCGCCGCCCGCGGCGCGGCACGGCAAGCTGATTTCGTGGCTCGCGAGCCAGCTCGCCGGACGGCTCGGAATTCCACTGGTCGTCGTCCCCGGCAACCTGACCGACGAGC
Source organism: Pseudomonadota bacterium (assembly GCA_022572945.1). Lineage (GTDB taxonomy): Bacteria > Pseudomonadota > Alphaproteobacteria > JAAXGF01 > JAAXGF01 > JACZUY01. Next base: position 3,218 of record JACZUY010000150.1, on the reverse strand, counting down.
AGCTCGCCAATATCGCCTGAAGCCAGCCCCGCCAGTCGGCCGCGAGACGCCGTGTGCGGCGCCGTCGCTGATGGTTTGCGGCATCATGACGTCGCCAGTGACGCCCTTCGCCTTGAGCGCGTGCATGATCGGATGGTCGAGCCGCGGCGCGGCGTTCGCCGGCGTCGGTGGTCGGTCGGCGCAATTCGCTTTTTTTACGCTCATCGAGTCTTGAATCCTGGGAGCGTTTCCCCCATTCTCTTCGGCGTCGATTTCGTTTTCCACGAAATTCGAGGCGCATCGATCCGGGCGGGGTCGCGCCGAGGGTCCCGCGAACGGGCGTAAGCGTGTGGAAAGCGGTCGATACTTCGAGCGTTGGACGGCGATGGCCGATGGCGATCGTCGCGGCGCGCGAGGCGAGGGGAAGGCAGGGGATACACCGGTGACGGGTGCGAATACCGCTCCGTGGTCCGCGGCCGGCGTGACGCTCGAACGGCGTCATCGCGCCCGCGACGAACCCCATGAAAACCGGATCGAGGAGGCCTTGACGGGCCGCCTTCGGAGTGCGCTCCGACGCCGTCGCGCGGGCGTCGGGTGTCGATCAAGGAGAAGCGAGCATGTTGAGCCGGCTCAGAGACTTTGATTTCGCGGCTCTCGCCTTCGTCGGCCTGAGCGTGGTGGCGCTCTACGCCCTGGTGCTGGGTCGCGGCGTCATCGTCCCGGCGGCGGTCGAGAGTATTGCGGCGCGCCCCGCGATCGAGGCGCCGATCACCGAGGCGCCGCCGGCCCCCAAACCGCGCAACGCGCAGTACACGGGCATGACCGGCGTGTCGGTCGCCGGCCTGGTCGAGCTGTTCGAGCGCGCGGGCTACCGGCTCGACAGCGTGCGCAAGGGCGAGATCGCGGTGCCGCGCATCCTCATCGACGCGGTTCCACATGACCTCGGGCAGATTCGCTCGCCGGCGAAGCGCAAGCGGGTGTTCATCCAGATGACGTTGCCGCTCGTGCTTTACGTCAACGAGCGTATTCGCGACCAGCGCAGGCGGCTGGCGAAGTTGCGCGACGAGATCGCGCGCTCGGGCCGCATTGCCGACTCGCGCGACCGGCTGTGGCTCGACTCGATGGCCCGGCTTTACGGTCTCGATGCACCCGATATCGACGCCCTGATGATCCGCGTCGACGTCATCCCGCCCTCGCTCGCCTTGGCGCAGGGCGCCGAGGAATCGGGTTGGGGCACGTCGCGGTTCGTGCGCGAGGGCAACGCCATCTTCGGCCAGCGCACGTTCACCGAGGGCGCCGGCCTGGTGCCCGCGCGGCGCGACGACGGGAAATCGCACGAGGTCCGGGCATTCGACTGGCTGGTCGAATCGGTCGCGTCCTACGTGGTCAACCTCAACAGCCATTTCGCGTACGACGCGTTCCGCCGCGAGCGCGCCGAGATGCGCCGCGCCGAGGTTGAGATCGACGGCTGGGCGCTCGCCGGCACGCTCGTCCGCTATTCGGAACGCCGCGAGGCGTACATCGAGACCATCCGCGCGATCATCGATATCAACAGGCTGCGCGGCTTTGACCGGGCGCGCCTCGGCGCCGGCGCTGCAGCCGACGACCCGGACGTCTAGAGCGGTTTTCGAAAGTCCTCAGGGTTCGGGGATCAGGAACTGGATCCCGAACCAGCGGTAGCGGCCCTCGGGCGCCGGCAGCGTGCAGTTGATGCGCGCGCGGCCGGGCGGGAACGGTGCATCGATCCGCACCTCGAAGCGGCGCGCGCCGAGCCGCTCGATGACGCTCGCCGGCTGCCCCGAGGCGAAGCAGTTGAGCCGGTCGAGATTGTCGAGCTCTTCGCTCGCGGTGAAACCGAACGGCGGCGGGTTGGGGCCGAGCAGAGGATCGCTCGGGGTTATGTCGGTCACCGGCAGCGGCAGCGTGTTCACAACCATCTTGAAACGGTCAAACGCGCCCCACCTTTCGTTGAGCGCGAAGCGCGGCAGGGCAAAGCGGTCCTCGGCGTCGTGCGCGACCCCGGAATGCTGGCCGAACGCGGCGGTGAAACCGGCCGCCGCCACCACATCGCGGAGCGCCCGGCTGTACTCGCCGAAAGGGTAGGCGAAGAGCCCGGGTACGCTGCCCAGCTCGTCCTCGAACCGCCGCGAGGCGCCGGCGATGTCGGCGGCGTTGGTTCCGGCGTCGGCGTAGGCCATGTGGGCGTGCGCCGCCCCATGGTGGCCGATCGTGACTCCGGCCGTCGCCATCTCGCGGACCTGGTCCCAGGTCATGTAGCCGCGGCCGCCGTGGTCGACCGGGTCGGTCGAGACGAACAGCGTGAACGGCAATCCCGCCGCCCTGAGCCGGGGCCACGCCTCCGCGTAGACCGAGGCGTAGGCGTCGTCGATGGTGATGCCGACGGTCTTGTCGGGCAGCGCCTCGCCGGCGCGCAAGGCGGCGATGATGTCGGGCACGGGCCGGACCGTGTAGCCGCCGGTCGCGAGCTCCTCGAGATGCGCCTCGAACTGGTCGATTCGGATGTTCGTGGCGGGAATGTTGTCCTCGCCGAAGCGGTGATACATCACGATCACCGCCGCCGCGCCCGCGGCGGCGGGCGCCGCCGTCATGAGCCCGGCGAGAGCCGTGGCGAGGCACGGCGCGAGCCGGGGAAGCCAGCCCGGAAGGGCGCGTAACAAAGCGTTCGTCATCGGCCTAGTTTCCTCCTTCGGGACGGCGCACACAAGCGCCCGGCCGCGCCCGGCCGCATCATGCCCGCGGCGGCGGCGGCCATGCCGCGCTCGCGCCGCTCTTCGTCGATCACCAAGCATGCTATCGTGATCCGATGGTCGTGGGCTTTACCATCGGCGGCGCGAGAGGCCGGCCGGCAATGCGGGGTCGCGCGGCGTGATCGTGCTCGCGCTCGATACCGCGACCGCCGCGTGCTCGGTTGCGTTATGGTCCGACGGCGCGGTGTTGGCGCGGCGCTTCGCGGCCATGGCGCGCGGTCACGCCGAGGCGCTGATGCCGATGGTCGAAGCGGTGATGGCCGAGGCCGGCCTGGCGTTCGCGGACCTCGACCTGGTAGCCGCCACGGTGGGGCCGGGCACGTTCACGGGCTTGCGCGTCGGCCTCGCCGCGGCGCGCGGCCTGGCGCTCGCTGCCGATCTGCCGATCATTGGGGTGACGACGCTCGAGGCGCTGGCACACGGGACCGCGCCCGAGCAACGCCGGGGCAGGGCGCTGGCGGCATCGCTCGA
>JACZUY010000149.1 GCA_022572945.1 Pseudomonadota bacterium | reverse complement strand
CGCTGGCGCGGCTCACGGTCGGGCGCGGCGGCCCGCGCGACTTGGCGGCGGTGCGCGACGCGCTGGCGCAGGCCGCGGAGATTCGCGGGCTGCTCGCCGAGCCCGACCAGGGGCCGCCGGACGCGGTCGCCGAAATCGACCGGGACCTCGGCCGCCACGATCCGCTGGTCGACCGCCTGGGGCGCGCGCTGCGGCCCGATCTTCCGCTGCTGGCGCGGGACGGCGGCTTCATCGCGCCGGGCTACGCGCCCGACCTCGACGAGCTCGTCACGCTTCGCGACGAGAGCCGCCGGCTGATCGCCGGGCTCCAGCAGCGCTACCGCGAAGACACCGGGATCGCCGCGCTCAAGGTGCGGCACAACAACGTGCTCGGCTATTACGTCGAGGTCACGCCGAAGCACGCCGACAAGCTGGAGGACCCCTTCATCCACCGTCAGACGCTGGCCAGCGCGGTGCGCTTCACGACGGTCGAGCTGGGCGAGCTCGAATCGAAGATCAGCCGCGCCGCGGAGCGCGCGCTCGCGGTCGAGCTGAAGCTCTTCGACGACCTCGTCGGCGAGGTCGCGGCGCGCGCCGACGACATCGCCCGCGCCGCCCGCGCGCTCGCCCGGCTCGACCTCGCGCGGGGGTTGGCCGAGCTCGCGGTCGAACGCAACTACACCCGCCCGGTGGTCGACGACAGCCTCGCCTTCGAGGTCCGCGGCGGCCGCCACCCGGTGGTCGAGGTCCTCGCCCCCGGCGGCGAGGCGGGGAGCTTCGTGCCCAACGACTGCGATCTCGGCCGCGAGCGACGGCTATGGCTTGTCACCGGCCCCAACATGGCGGGAAAAAGCACGTTCCTGCGCCAGAACGCGCTGATCGCCATCCTCGCCCAGATGGGCGGCTTCGTCCCCGCCGAGGCCGCGCGCATCGGCGTCGTCGACCGGCTGTTCAGCCGCGTCGGCGCGGCCGACGACCTCGCGCGCGGGCGTTCGACCTTCATGGTCGAGATGGTCGAGACCGCCGCCATCCTCAACCAGGCGGGGGAGCGTGCGCTCGTCATCCTCGACGAGATCGGCCGCGGCACCGCCACCTTCGACGGCCTGTCGATCGCGTGGGCGACGGTCGAGCAGCTGCACGAGGTCAACCGCTGCCGGACGCTGTTCGCGACCCACTACCACGAGCTCACCGCGCTCGCCGCCAAGCTCGCGGCGCTCGCGTGCCACAGCATGCGGGTCAAGGAATGGCGCGACGACGTGGTCTTCCTCTACGAGGTCGCGCCGGGCGCCTCCGATCGCGCCTACGGCATCCACGTCGCCCGCCACGCCGGCTTGCCGCCCGCCGTGGTCGCGCGAGCGGAGGAGGTGCTGGCGACCCTCGAGCACGGCGAGCAGTCGGGCGACCTGGCGCGGCTGGCGCATGATTTGCCACTGTTCTCGGCCGCGCCCGCGCCCGGCAAGCCGGGCCCCTCGCCGCTCGAAGAGGCGTTCGCCGACGTGCGCCCCGACGAGCTCACGCCCAAGGACGCGCTCGAGCTGCTATACCGTTTGAAATCGCTCGCCGACGGGGACGGTTGATCGCCATGGCCGCGCTCGCTCACAAACGCCGCATCATCGACCGCCGCGCGCTGATGGGCGACCTCGCGCGGATCGGCGGCGTCGCGCCGGCGGGCGCGGCGCGCACGCCGTTGCTCGAGCGCTTCAAGCGGGCGCTCGCCGACGGCCGGGCCGAGGTCCGGCGCCGCTTCGACGAGGGCGCGCCGGGCCCGCTCGTCGCCGCGGGCAACAGCCACCTCGTCGACCAGCTCGTGCGCGCGCTGTTCGATTTTGCCACCCATACCGCCTATCCCATGCCCAACCCATCGGCCGGCGAGCGCCTCGCGGTCGTCGCCGTGGGCGGCTACGGCCGCGGCGAGCTGGCGCCCTATTCCGACATCGATCTCCTGTTCCTGCTGCCCTACAAGCTAACGCCGAGGGTCGAGCAAGCGGTCGAGTTCATGCTCTACATGCTGTGGGACCTGGGGCTCAAGGTCGGCCACGCGACGCGCTCGGTGCGCGAATGCCTGCGCCGCGCGCGCGGCGACATGACGATCCGCACCAACCTTCTGGAAGCGCGCTACGTCTGTGGCGACCGGCCGCTGTGCCGCGAGCTTCGCCGCCGCTTCGCCGCCGAGCTGGTCAAGGGCTCGGGGCCCGAGTTCGTGCGCGCCAAGCTCGACGAACGCAACCAGCGGCACGCGCGCATGGGCGATTCGCGCTACGTGCTCGAACCCAACATCAAGGACGGCAAGGGGGGGCTGCGCGACCTCCACACGCTGCTGTGGATCGCCAAGTACCTCTACGGCGTCGGCGACGTGGCCAAGCTCGTCGGCCGCGGCGTGCTGCAGGCCGAGGAGCACGCCCGCTTCGTCAAGGCCCACGCGTTCCTGTGGACGATCCGCTGTCAGCTCCATTACCTCGCCGGGCGCGCCGAGGAGCGCCTCACCTTCGACGTTCAGCCCGAGATCGCCCGGCGCACGCGCTACGCCGAGCGCGCCGGCGCGAAGGGCGTCGAGCGCTTCATGAAGCACTACTTCCTGGTGGCCAAGGACGTCGGCGACCTCACCCGCATCTTCTGCGCGGCGATCGAGGCCGAGCACGAGGGCGCCTCGCTCATCCGCCTGCCGCGCCTGGGCGCGTTCCGCCGCGAGGTCGATGGTTTCGTGGTCGAGCGCGGGCGGCTGACGGTGCGCGCCGAGGACGCCTTCGCGCGCGATCCGGCGGCGATGATCCGGCTGTTCCACGTCGCCGATGCGCGCGGCCTCGACATCCACCCCTGGGCGCTGCGGCTGATCACCCGGAACCTCAAGCGCATCGGCGCGAAGCTGCGCGCGGACCCCGAGGCCAACCGCCTGTTCGTCGAGATTCTTACCTCGCGCAATGATCCCGAGACCGCGCTGAGGCGGATGAACGAGGCCGGCGTGCTGGGCCGCTTGATCCCCGATTTCGGCCGCGTCGTCGCGCAGATGCAGCACGACATGTATCACGTCTACACGGTCGATGAGCACACCATCTTCGCGATCGGCATTCTCGCTAGGATCGAGCGCGGCGAGCTCGCCGATTCGTTGCCGCTTGCCACCGGGATCGTCCACGAGGTGCTGTCGAGGCGGGTGCTTTATCTCGCGCTGTTCCTCCACGACGTGGCCAAGGGGCGCGGCGGCGACCACTCCGCGCTGGGCGCCGAGATCGCGCTCAAACTGGGCGCGCGGCTCGACTTTTCGCCCGAGGAGGCCGAGCAGGTCGCGTGGCTCGTGCGCCATCACCTGCTGTTCAGCGCCACCGCATTCCAGCGCGATCTCGACGACCCCAAGACGGTGACCGACTTCGTCGCCCAAGTGCAGTCGCTCGAGCGCCTGCGGCTGCTGTTGGTGCTTACCGCCGCCGACATCCGCGCGGTCGGCCCCAACGTGTGGAACGACTGGAAAGGGTCGCTCCTGCGCCAGCTCTACGGGCTCGCAGCCGAGGTCATTTCGGGTGGCCACGCGGCCGAGGCCAAGGACGAGCGTGTCGCCGCGGCGAAGCAGGCGCTCACCCAAGCGCTCGCCGATTGGCCGGAGGACGCGATCAAGCGTCACCTCGGGCGGCTCTACCCGCCCTACTGGCTCGGCTTCGACACCGCGACGCACGCGCGCCACGCCGAGACCATGCGCGCCGCCGAGCGCGCCGGCGCGCCGATCACGCTCGATACGCGCGTCGACCGCCGCCACGGCGTGACCGAGATCACGCTGTTCACCCCCGACCAGCCGGGGTTGTTCTCGAAGGTCGCCGGCGCCATGGCGCTGGCCGGGGCGAGCATCGTCAACGCCAGGATCTACACCACCAGCGACGGCATGGCGCTCGACATCTTCTGGGTCCACGACGCCGCCGGCGGGCCGTTCGAGCGCGCCGACAAGCTGGCGCGGCTCTCGGCGCTCGCAGAGCAGGCGCTGACCGGCCGGCGGGTGCCCGGCGACGAGCTCGCCCGGCGCCGCAGCCTGCCGAGCCGCGCCGCCGCGGTGTTCACGGTCGAGCCGCGGGTGCTGATCGACAACAACGCCAGCACCCGCCACACCGTCATCGAGGTCAACGGCCGCGACCGTCCGGGGCTGCTTCACGACGTGACCAGGGCGTTGAGCGACCTCGCGGTGTCGATCGTCACCGCGCACGTCTCGACCTACGGCGAGCGCGCGGTCGACGTGTTCTACGTCAAGGACGTGTTCGGCCTGAAGATCGAGCACGAAGCCAAGCTGGCGAAGATACGCGCGCGCCTTCTCGAGGCGCTCGCCGAGCCGTCGCCAGCGGCGGCGCGCGCGCCGGCCGGCAACGCGGCCGCCGAGTAGGCCGCGACTTTCCCAACGTCTTCAAATCCTTTACACCTGCGGCCCATGGCGCTGATCCGTTCGGCCGCGACCGTCGGCGGCTATACCATGCTGAGCCGTGTGCTCGGGTTCGTCCGCGACATCCTGATCGCGGCGATGCTCGGCGCCGGGCCGGTGGCCGACGTGTTCTTCCTCGCCTTCCGCATCCCCAACCTGTTCCGCCGATTGGTCGCCGAAGGCGCGTTCGCCGCCGCCTTCGTGCCGCTGTTCTCGCGCCGGCTGGAAGCCGACGGCCGCGCGGCGGCGCGCACCTTCGCCGAAGAAACGCTCGCCGTCCTGCTCACCGCGCTGCTGATCTTCACGCTCCTGGTCGAGATCGCCATGCCGTGGCTGATGGTCGTCATCGCCCCCGGTTTCACCGGCGACCCCGAGAAGTTCGGCCTCGCCGTGCTGTTCACGCGGCTGACCTTCCCGTACCTGCTGTTCATGGGGCTGGTGGCGCTCTTGGGCGGGGTGTTGAACGCGCTCTATCGCTTCGCTGCCGCGGCGGCCGCGCCGGTGCTGCTCAACGTCGTGCTGATCACGGCGCTGGTGGTTTTCGCCGACGCGCTCGCCACCCCCGGGCACGCGCTCGCCTGGGGCGTCGCGCTCGCCGGCGCCGGCCAGTTCGTGTGGATGGTCGCCGCCTGCCACCGCGCCGGGATGCGGCTCCGGCTGCCGCGGCCGCGGCTCACGCCCGGCGTGCGGCGGCTCTGGCAGCTGATGATTCCGGCGGGGCTTACCGCCGGGGTCCACCAGTTCAACCTCCTGTTCGGCGCCATCGTGGCGACGCTGCAGGGGGGCGCGGTGTCGTACCTCTACTATGCCGACCGGGTCTATCAGCTTCCACTCGGCGTCGTCGGCATCGCCATCGGCACGGCGCTGCTTCCGACGCTATCGCGGAACCTGAGTGCGGGCGCGGTCGACGCCGCGATGGACAACCAGGCGCGCGCGATCGAGTTCTCGTTGCTGTTGACACTGCCGGCGATGGCGGCGCTGGTGACGATCGCGCCGCCGATCGTGCGCGTGCTTTTCGAGCGCGGCGAGTTCGGCGCCGACGCCACCGAGGCCACGGCCGCCGCGCTGGTCGCGTTCGCGCTCGGCCTGCCCGCCTACGTCCTGGTCAAGGTGCTGTCGCCGGGCTTCTTCGCCCGCGAGGACATGGTCACGCCGCTCAGGATCTCGATCGCCGCGGTGGTCGCCAACGTCGTGCTGACCATCGTCCTGTTCCGCGCCTTCGGCCACGTCGGCATCGCGCTCGCCACCGCGGCGTCGTCGACGCTGCACGCGGCGCTGCTGTGGATCGTGCTCAGGCGCCGCGGCTTCCTCGCCATCGACGGCAGGCTGCGGGCGCGGTTGCCGCGCATGTTGGCCGCCAGCGCGGTGATGGCGGCGGTGTTGTGGTTCATGGCCGGGGCGCTCGAGGCGCCGCTCGCCGCGTCGCTCGGGCCGCGTGTCGCGGCGCTGGCGGCGTTGGTTGCGGCCGGCCTCGGAACCTACGCGCTGTGCGCCCACCTCTTCGG
>JACZUY010000148.1 GCA_022572945.1 Pseudomonadota bacterium | reverse complement strand
GTTCCCGTTCAGCGCCTGTCCCGCGATCTCAGCCGCTTCGTCCGATGCAAAGAACGCCACTGCGTGCCCGATGTCCTCCGGCGTCTGCTCCACGGCGAGGGGATGGCGGATCTCGATCGCCCTTTCGTACACCTGCCGCGCCGTCCAGCCGGCATACTCGTCCGTTGTTGCGACGCGATTTTCGGCAACCGCCTCCCAGATCTCGGTCCAGACCGTGCCCGGGCATATGCAGTTCACGTTGATGTTGTACTTGCCGAGATCCTGCGCCAGCAGGTGGGTCCACTGGATGCAGCCCGCCTTCGAGACCAGGTAGGGGATGAGCTGCCGACCGAGGACAACGTTGGCTCCGCGCGGCGCGCGGCCTCGCCAAGACTGTCCGCGACTTCGAGAAGCTCGGCTGGGACGCTCAGGACTTGGCCACGTACTGCGAGGACATGCCAGCGTTCGGGCGAGCGCACCTGGCGCACCGCCAGCGTCGCGCTCCCCTCGGTCAGGCGGCCGTGGGCGCCGGGGCCGACGCCGACGTAATCGCCGGCGCGCCAGTACGTCAGGTTGTGGCGCGATTCGGCGCCGGCCCGCGCGAAATTGGAGATTTCGTAAGCCGGCATTCCGGCCCTGTCGAGCCGGTCGTGGGTGGCGTCGCATAGGGCCGCCGCGGCGTCGCCGTCGGGCAGGGTGAGGGCGCCGCGCGCGGCAAGCATCATGACCGCCTTGTGCGCCTGCTCGCGGACGCTGCCGGTCAAAACCATGCGATCTCGCGCGATTTCAATCACCCGCACCTCGCCGACGCGGGTCGGGCTGCCGTCGAATCCCCAGGGGCCCGGCCCCAGGTCGGTCGCGGCGAGCCGCCGGATCGCTCCGGCGCTCACCGCCGCGCGCGCCTCGGGCGCCGCCTTGGCCGGCGCGCAGAGCCGTTCGGCGACCGACAGCACCGCCGGCAGGCGGCAGCTCGCCGTGACCCAGCCGTCGTCGTGCTCGAGGCGGGCGTCGACGCGCCGGCCTTCGAGCGTCATCTCGCGCACCCCGCACAGGAACGGCAGGTCCATCAGCTCGGCGATCTCCGGCCCCACCTGCCCGGTGTCGGCGTCGACCGAGTTGCGCCCGACGAGCACCAGGTCGAACGGCCCTTCGCGCCTCAGCGCGGCGGCGAGCGCGCGTGCGGTGGCGAGCGTGTCGGACCCGGCGAAGGCGGGGTCGGTGATCAGCACGCCCGCGTCGGCGCCGCAGGCGACCGCCTCGCGCAACACGTCGGCGGCCGGCTCGGGCCCGAGCGTGAACACCGTGCAGCGCCCGCCCGTCGCGGCGGCGATCTCGACCCCCTTGCTCACCGCGCGGCGGCAGTAGGCGTTCATCTCGAGATCGACCCCGTCGCGCTTGAGCCGGCCGTCGGCGGTCAGCTCCATGACCTCGAACCGGGGAATCTGCTTGACCGCCACCGCGATTCTGAGCCCGCTGCCCGCGGCACGCTTCGCCTTGGCGGATGGATAGACGGCCTTGGTCATCGCGGCCTCCGGCTTTGGCGGTCAGTGGAACTTGTAGAGCTTCGCCACGTTATCGCAGATGAGCTTGCGCCGCACCTCGGCGGGCGCGCCGGCGAGCCTGTCGTCGATGAAGCGGCGCGAATTGGGCCGGGTCGATTCGGCGTGCGGGTCGTCGGAGCCGAACATCATCGTGTCGAGGCCGGTCATCGCCGGCAACGCGTCGAGGCGGAGCCTGTCCTCCTGGAAGCTGACGTAAATATTGGCGCGGAAGAAGTCGCTCGGGAGCTTTTCGTCCTTGAAGCGGTCGGGCGCGGTCTGGCTGACCTCACACTGGAATTACGTGTGGTTGGCGATAATTCTATCGATTTCCGCCAGCGCGTATGACGCGAACTGCTTTTGGGTGGCGATACTTTCGGGTCGGGTTTCGTCGAGGTCGCCGAGGATGACGATGTTCTCGTCGTTGAGGCGGTTTGCGGGGCCGGTGTAATTGAAACTTCCCCCGATGACGAGTTGGCGGTCGATGATCATGAGCTTGTGGTGCAGCTTGTTGAGACCGCCGCCCTTCTTGACCAGCTTCAAGTTTCCGCCCACGGCATTGAGCATCTTGGTGGGGGCCCAGGGCCGCCCGCCTTGCCCCTTGTCGAGAGCCCCGCGCACCTGGATGCCCGCCTTGATGAGGACGAGCATGACGTCGTCGATGCCCGACGACTGCGAAAAGGTGAAGATGGCGAAGTCGATACGCTCCTTCGCCTTCAACATCTGCTTCATGATTTCCATTTCGGGCGCGTGATCGGGCGCGAACAAGACTTTGACGCGGATGCCGGCAACCCGCAGATTCCGCGGTTTTGGATCGTGCCGCAGGCGGGACGTACCGAAGCTGCCGTCCCATATCTCCGCGAACTCGGTCGCGAACTCCCGCGCCGCCTTCTTCCCGTCCACGATAATCAGATGGTTCAGGTTTTTGTGAACCCCGGTCGGCGTGAAGTTGGTGGACCCGGTGAGCACGGCCGAATTGCCCTTTTCGATGTCGCGCACAATGAATTTTTGGTGGAAGATCGAGCCGTTGTAGTCGCTCCGGACGGCGATGTTCGCGCGCAGCAGCGCGGCATGAATAGACCGGTTTTCTTCGTTCTTTCCGCCCTTCTCAAACGGTTCCGCTCTCGCATGGTCGACGCCCAGATAGTCCCCTTCCAACACGAGACGAACCTTTATCCCCTGCTTTTTCGCCGCGATCAACGCGCGCGCGATCGGCCGCGACTCGAGCTCCTGTACGGCAACATCGAGCGTGCTGCGCGCGGCCCCGATGAAGCCGATGATCGCCGACTCGAGATCGTCTTCTGCGCCCAGATTGTCGGGGCCCATGAACAGCGATATTCCTCTCACGGTGCGTGGCATTTCTCTCCTCCGATCGGTTTCCGCGAGCGCCCGGAGGCAGCCTCGCGCGATCGCGCCGTGCGATGTGCGCGCTCCAGCGCCCAGCCGTACCGTCAACCGGCGCATTAAATCACACGTTGACGTGTCGCGCTAATGGGCCAACCGTGGATCGCCGGTCGAAAGTTGGCGATGTTCGGGCTCTCGCGCCCGCGCCGGCAAGCGCGGCGCGTCAAGCGCTGTGGTTCGCCAATTTTGTTACGACGCAGCCGAAGCCAGGATCTATTATCCGGTTTGACCGCTATCTCTCTTCGGCTAAAGTGCCGAGACGAGAGTCGAAGGCGACATGCTGGGGTTCCGGCCTGGCAGGAAAGGAGAAGCGATGTCTGACGAACTGAAGATTCTCCTCGAAAAGGCGAAGAATGTCCGAATGACGCGCGAAGAGCGGGAAGAGCAACGCCGAAGCTTCGCGTACGGCAACAGTAAGATAGAAAACGATCGAATCACACGGGAAACCATCGACCGAGAGGCCGAATCGTTGGCCGCTGAAGATGGTTCGCAAAACTGAAGGCGAGCGCGAGAGCGAACTGCTCCCGACAGAGATTCCGACCGATCCCGACGAACTCGCGCGAAGAGAAGCGCGAAACGCCCTCCGCCAGTTCGACGCCGTCATCAACATCATTGATGATGCGCTGCGAGAGACTCGCACTTTCAAACTTCGACCGTCTAGGGTGTTGGAACTCAACCGGCTGGCGATCGAGGGGACCAGCCAATACGCGGGAGTCTATCGGCCCGATCCAATTGAGATACATGGCAGCGGACACATTCCGCCTCCACCGGGGGATGTCCCAGTCCTGGTTGAGGAAATGTGCGAGCATGTGAACGATCACTACGACCGCCTTCCGATTTACCTCTCCGCGTATTTGATGTGGCGCGTCAATTGGATACACCCATTCTCGAATGGAAACGGGCGGACGGCTCGAGCGCTCTCATACGCTGTAACTTTGCATTCGGCTCGGCTACAGACTGCCCGGTGGGTTGACAATTCCGGATCAGATATCAGCCAACAAGTTTCCGTATTATGATGCCTTGGAGGCTGCGGATGCCGCATACAAAGAGGGTCGCATAGACGTGGGGGCTCTCGAAAAGCTGCTTGGCGAGAGGTTGGCTGCGCAACTGCTCCAACTACACCAAGAGGCCACCGGCGAGCGCCGCTAACCCGCCTCAGCGCGTTCTTCCCCGTGGCGGGTTTTGCGCGCGCGTTTGCTTTCCGACTTGAGCTGGCCGCACGCGGCCATGATGTCCTGGCCGCGGGGCGCGCGCACCGGCGCCGAGTAGCCGGCGGCATTGACGATCCCGGCGAACGCCTTGATCGCCGCGCCGGTCGAGCATTCGAACGCCGCGCCCGGCCACGGGTTGAACGGAATCAGGTTGACCTTGGCGGGGATGCCGGCGAGCAGCCTGACCAGCGCGCGCGCGTCCGCCGGCGAATCGTTCACCCCCTTGAGCATGACGTACTCGAAGGTGATGCGCCGCGCGTTGGCAACCGTGGGGTAGTCGCGGCACGCGGCCATCAGCTCGGCGATTGGGTACTTCTTGTTGAGCGGCATCAGGCGGCTGCGCAGCTCGTCGGTCACGGCGTGGAGCGAGACCGCGAGGTTGACGCCGAGCTCGGCTCCCGCGCGCCGGATCATCGGAGCGACGCCCGCGGTCGACAGCGTGATCCGCCGCCGGGAGATGGCGATGCCCTCGGGGTCCATGACGATCGTGAGCGCGCCGGCGACGTTCTCGTAGTTGTAGAGCGGCTCGCCCATGCCCATGACGACGATGTTCGAGACCAGGCGCTCGCCCGATGGCGACGGCCACTCGCCGAGCGCGTCGCGCGCGACCATGACCTGGCCGACGATCTCGCACGCCGCGAGGTTGCGCACCAGCGCCTGCGTCCCGGTGTGGCAGAAGCGGCACGTCAGCGTGCAGCCGACCTGCGACGAGACGCACAGCGTGCCGCGGTCGTCCTCGGGGATGTGGACGCTCTCGACCTCGCGGCCGTCGACCATTTCGAGCAGCCACTTGCGCGTGCCGTCGGCCGAATCGAGCGCCCGCGAGACCGCCGGCCGGGCGATGACGTAACCCTCGGCGAGCTTCGCGCGCAGACCGTGGCCCAGCGTCGTCATCGCCTCGAAGTCGGTCACGCCCCGGTGGTAGATCCAGTGCCACAGCTGCTTGGCGCGGAACGGCTTCTCGCCGAGCGCCGCGATCTCGCGCCCGAGCGCCTCGCGGCTCAGGCCGACGAGGTTCGCGCGGCCGTCGGCGGTGACCTGCGGCGGCGGCGCGAAGGCGGGCGGGGCGTAAATTGCGGGCTCGGCCATGACCGCCTTGATATACGCCGGGCGGTTGGCTTTGCAAGGCGGGCGGATGCGCTCCGAACGCGGGAGGCGCGGAAGATCGCCGCGCGGGGCGATGTGGTAGTCTCGCGCTAAATGCTGTGCAGCGTCGCACGCGACTGCGGAAACGGCGAGGCATCCCGATGACGAGGCTGATCTTTGCGCTTGCGGCCTTTCTGGCGCTCACCGGAACGGGGCAGGCCGGTGGCCTTGATGACGCTAGGTGGTGCGCCAAGGGTACAGGCGACCGGGACCTCGACCGTTACTTCTGCACTCTGGCAATCGACTCCGGCGATCTGTCGACCGAGACCTTGGCCATCACATTCAACAACCGCGGCATCACCTACAACGAAAAGGGCGACTACGACCGGGCGATTGAAGACTACGACAGGGCGATCCGGCTCGATTCCGACTTTGCCCTGGCCTTCAACAATAAGGCCTGGGTGCTGGCGACGGCCAGCAACGCGCAAGTACGAGACGGCCGAGAGGCCGTTCGCCTGGCGCGAGAGGCGGTGCGTCTAGAGCGTTTTCCGATCAATTTGGTTCATACCCTGAGTTAGCGAAGAAGTTTGCGCATTCTGCTGGAGGGAAGAGCTCGATGACCTCGGCGATGGCTACCCAGAGGTCATCGACGGTGCGGGCGGC
>JACZUY010000147.1 GCA_022572945.1 Pseudomonadota bacterium | reverse complement strand
TGACCATCACGATCGCCGCCATCACCATCGGTATCGCAGTAGACAATGGTATTCACTATATCTACCGCTTCAGAGAAGAGTACGCACTTACTCACAATTATGTGGAGACCCTGCACGTTTGCCATTCCAATATCGGCAAAGCGGTGTTCTACACGACCATGACCATCATCTTCGGCTTCTCCATCTTGGTGTTTTCCAACTTCATCCCCACTATTTATTTTGGTGTGTTAACCGCGTCGGCAATGTTGATCGCCCTTTTGGCGGCACTCACGGTGCTGCCAAAGCTGATTTTACTGTGGAAACCATTCGGCTGATGCCGGTACAAAATACCTCGTCGCGCCGCGGCGCCGCGTAAATGGCGGCGGCCGCGCACCGATACGCGTGCCAGTCGTGCGGCGCCACGGCCCCGAAGTGGTCGGGCCGCTGCGAGGCCTGCGGCGAGTGGAACACGATCGTCGAGGAGGTCCCCCGCGAGGCCGCGCCCAAGGGGCTGGGCCGCGGCGCCGGGCGCAAGATCGAGCTCGTCGCGATCCAGCAGGCCGGCCCCGAGCCGGCGCGCATCGTCACCCGAATCGGCGAGCTCGACCGGGTGTTCGGCGGCGGGCTGGTCGAGGGCTCGACGATCCTCGTCGCCGGCGATCCCGGGATCGGCAAATCGACGCTTCTGTTGCAAGCCGCCGCCGCGCTGGCGCGCGATGGCCGGACCTGCGTCTACGTCTCGGGCGAGGAATCGGCCGAGCAGGTGCGGCTGCGCGCGCGCCGCCTCGGCCTCGGCGACGCGCCGGTGCTGTTCGCCGCCGCGACCAGCGTGCGCGACGTGCTGGCGACGCTGGATTCGTCCGATCGGCCCGACGCGGTGGTGGTCGATTCGATCCAGACGATGTACGTCGATTCGCTCGATTCGGCCCCCGGCTCCGTCGCCCAGGTGCGCGCCAGCGCCCACGAGCTGATCCGCTTCGCCAAGCGGCGCGGCGCGGTGCTGCTCCTGGTCGGACACGTCACCAAGGACGGGCAGATCGCCGGCCCCCGCGTGCTCGAGCACATGGTCGACACCGTGCTCTACTTCGAGGGCGAGCGCAGCCACCAGTTCCGCATCCTGCGCGCGGTCAAGAACCGCTTCGGCGCGACCGACGAGATCGGCGTGTTCGAGATGACCGACTCGGGCCTCAACGAGGTGCCCAACCCCTCGGCGCTGTTCCTCGGCGAGCGCGACCGCGACGCCAGCGGCGCGGCGGTGTTCGCCGGCGTCGAGGGCAGCCGCCCGGTGCTGGTCGAGATCCAGGCGCTGGTCGCGCCATCGTCCCTGGCGACGCCGCGGCGCGCCGTGGTGGGCTCGGATTCGGCCCGCCTCGCGATGGTCATGGCGGTGCTCGACGCGCGCTGCGGGCTTGCCCTCGGCGGCAACGACGTTTACTTAAACGTCGCAGGCGGCTTGCGCATCAGCGAGCCGGCGGCGGACTTGGCGGTCGCCGCGGCGCTGGTGTCGTCGCTCACCGGAACGCCGGTGCCGGCGAACACCGTCGTGTTCGGCGAGGTCGGGCTGTCGGGCGAGGTGCGGCAGGTCGGCCAGGCCGACATGCGGTTGAAGGAGGCGGCCAAGCTGGGCTTTGCCAAGGCGTTGATTCCGCGGCGAAAGAGCTCGGGCAAGAGCGCCGGCGCGACGCCGTTGGAGGTTGCGGAAGTCGACCGGCTCTCCGACCTCGTCGACCGGCTGGGCGGGGATCGTGGCCGAGGCGCGTGAATGCGACGAGGGGGCTGGCGAATTGCCACTGGACCTGGACACCGTTCCCGTCAACGTCGCCGACCTGGCGGTCGTTGGAGTCTTGCTGCTTTCCGCGCTGCTGGCGTTCTTCCGCGGCGCGGTGCGCGAGTTCCTGTCGATCGCCAGTTGGGGGGGCGCCGCCGCGGCAACGTACTTTGGCTTCCAATATGCCCAGCCCTACGCCTCCGAGCTGATCACCCTGCCGCTGCTGGCCGACGCGGCGGCCGGCGCGGCGCTGTTCATCACCACGCTGATCGTGATCTCGCTGATCGGCGGCTACGTCTCGCGCAAGATCAGGGAAAGCCGGCTCGGCGCGCTCGACCGCTCGCTGGGTTTCCTCTTCGGCCTCGTCCGGGGCGCCCTCGTCGTGGTCATCGCCTACGTCATCATGACCTGGGCGTTGCTGCCCGAGGAACATCCCGCGTGGGTGCGCCAGGCGCGGGCCCTGCCGCTGGTGGAACAGGGCGCGGAGTTGCTGGTTCTGGTGATTCCGCCCGAGGCCCGCGCCGACTGGGCGAACGCCGTGGCCGCGGCGAAGAGCGCGTCGGATGACGGTCTCGACAACGCCACCAAGTTTGATCTTCTCATGAACGCCCCGCCGGTGCAGGCGACGCCTGGAATGCAGGGCTACAGAAACGCCGAGCGCAAGGATATGGACCGACTGATCGAGAGCACCCAATGATGCGCGTGACGACAATGCCTACACGCCCCTTCGGCGACGACAAGCCGCGCGAGGAATGCGGCGTCTTCGGTGTCTACGGGCACAAAGATTCCGCCGCCCACACGGCGCTCGGCCTGCACGCGTTGCAGCACCGCGGCCAGGAAGCCACCGGCATCGTCAGCTTCGACGGCGCGCAGTTCCACAGCCACCGCGGCCTCGGGCTGGTCGGCGACAACTTCGGCTCGGCGAGCGTGATCGGCCGGCTCAAGGGCCACTCCGCGATCGGCCACGTCCGCTATTCGACCAGCGGCGAAACCATCCTGCGCAACGTGCAGCCGCTGTTCGCCGAGTTCGCGTCGGGTGGCTTCGCCATCGCCCACAACGGCAATCTCACCAACGCCGTCACCGTGCGCGACCGGCTCGTTGCGCGCGGCTGTCTGTTCCAGTCGACCAGCGACACCGAGGTCATCATCCACCTCATCGCCATCAGCCACCGCGCCACCGTCGTCGATCGCCTGATCGACGCGCTCAACCAGATCCACGGCGCCTATTCGTTGGTGGCGCTGACCAACGACGCGATGATCGGCGTGCGCGATCCGTTCGGCGTGCGGCCGCTGGTCCTGGGCGCGATCGAGGGCGCCCCGGTGATCGCGTCGGAAACCTGCGCGCTCGACATTCTCGGCGCCGAGTTCATCCGCGACGTGGCGCCCGGCGAGATGGTCGTGGTCACCGACGGCGGGATCGAGAGCCTCAAGCCGTTCGGCCCCTCGCGAAGCCGCTTCTGCATCTTCGAGTACGTGTATTTCTCCCGTCCGGACAGCACGGTCGAGGGGGCGAGCGTTTACGAGACGCGCAAGCGCATCGGCGCCGAGCTGGCGCGCGAGACCGCGGTGTCCGCCGACATGGTGGTGCCGGTGCCCGATTCGGGCGTGCCGGCGGCGATCGGCTACGCGGCTGAATCGGGGCAGCCGTTCGAGCTCGGCATCATCCGCAACCATTACGTCGGCCGCACCTTCATCGAGCCCACCGACCAGATCCGCCACCTCGGGGTCAAGCTCAAGCACAACGCCAACGCCCCCAGCCTCGCCGGCAAGCGCGTGGTGCTGATCGACGACAGCATCGTGCGCGGGATCACCGCGACCAAGATCGTCGAGATGGTGCGCAACGCCGGCGCCGCCGAGGTGCACATGCGCATCGCCAGCCCGCCGACGGCGCATTCGTGCTTCTACGGCGTCGATACCCCGGCGCGGGACAAGCTGCTCGCCGCCCGCCACGACATCGCCGGCATGGCCGCGTACATCGGCGTCGACAGCCTCGCCTTCGTGTCGCTCGACGGGCTCTATCGCGCCGTCAGCGCGCGCCGGCGCGACGCCGCCGCACCCACCTACTGCGACGCCTGCTTCTCGGGCGATTACCCGATTCCCCTGGTCGACCACGAGGGCGGCAGCGATTCGCGCCAGCTATCGCTGTTGGCCGAGGCGGGCTGAACGCGATGGCGCCAGCCCGCGGCCGGCTCGACGGCCGCATCGCGCTGATCACCGGGGCGTCGCGCGGCATCGGCGCCGCGGTTGCGCGGCGCTTTGCCGCCGAGGGCGCGCGGCTGGTACTCGTCGCGCGTACGGTCGGCGGCCTCGAGGAGGTCGACGACGCGGTGCGCGCCGCCGGCGGCAGCGCCACGCTGGCGCCGCTCGACCTGGTCGACTTCGAAGCCATCGACAAGCTCGGCGGCGCCATCGCCGAGCGCTACGGCCGCCTCGACGTCCTGGTGGGGAACGCCGCCATACTGGGCGGACTCAGGCCCGTGGGCCACTATCCGCCCGACGAGTGGGAACGGGTGTTCGCGGTCAACGTCACCGCCAACTGGCGCCTGATCCGCAGTTTCGACGCTCTGCTCAGGGCGTCCGACGCGGGCCGCGCGATCTTCGTCACCTCGGGCGTGGCGCGGGGCGTCTTTCCGTACTGGGGCGCCTACGCGGCGAGCAAGGCGGCGCTCGAGGCCATGGTCCGCACCTATGCCGCCGAGCTCGCCAAGACCAACGTGCGCGTGAACCTCCTCGACCCGGGCGTGGTGCGCACCGCGATGCGCGCCGAGGCGATGCCCGGCGAGGACCCGATGTCGCTGCCGCACCCCGACGACATCACCGACCGCTTCGTCGATCTCGCCTCGCCCCGCTGCCGCCGCACCGGCAAGGTGGTCGCGGTTTCGTGACGGATGGCGAAGCCAAGCGAGCAGCGCGTCATTCGTGCGTTGCCTGCGTTGTACGGAGTCAATCGGTCGCCGCCGCGCGCGTTGTAGCTGCCTCAGCCGGATACGGACGTTAATTTCTGTGTCGTTGTGTCTTATACGGAATCGGTATGATTCAGTCCGCTGGCCACCGGTTGAAGCGTGTGGTCGGGCGGATGGTCTCGGGGTCGTCGGCGAGTGCGGGGAGCCGCTCTATAAAGGGGACACAATACTTAATTCGCCGCAATTAAGTATTGTGTCCCCTTAATGCGAGTCCCCTTAATGATCGGCCGCCGCACGCCCCAAAACCAACCGACGATCGCCCATCCCCACCGCCATCATCCGTGGTGACGACGAAGCCAGTCACGTCACCCGGGAAGCAATCAACCGGAAACGGTATGAGTGGTTTTTGTAAAACGATCGTGGGCAATTTGGTCAGTTGCCGAGGCCCGAGCCCTTGATGATTCCCTTGAGCAAATTCTGGAAGAGCTGCGCGGGCTTGGGCTCGGGCGTCTCCCCGGCGGGCGCCTCCTGGGGTTGAGGCTCGGGCTGCGGCGCCACGCCGCCGCCCGTGATCGCGTCGAGGATGCCGCCGACAGCGCCCAATTTGTCGGTGATCTTCGGCGCGAGCTTGCGCACCACGGCGCCGATCAACTTCTCCATCACGTAGGCGCGCAGCGCCTGGTCGCGGATCTCGCGGCTCGGGTTGTCGATCGGTCCCATCAGCAGAAGGCCGACCGGTGGCGCGTTGGGGTGGCCCGAGAGGCGGAACTCGCTGTTGAGCGCGAGCTGCCAGCGCGGCAGGTCGATCGTCCCCGTCGTCCGCCCCTCGGCGCCGTCGAGCACGATGCGCAGGTCGTTGGTGCGGAGCACGCCGCGTTCGGCGGTGAAGGTGCCTTCGAGGCTGTGGATCGGCGTCGCGCCGCTGGTCAACGCGATACCCGCGAGGTTGACGAAATCGGCCTCGCTGTTGAGCTCGCCGAGCTGGGCGTTGAGACGCCCCAGGTCGATGCCTTGGATGACGCCGTCGCTGCCGATCGTGAAGCTCTGCAGCGTGCCGCTGGAGAAACCGTTCTGCCGCGTCGAGGAGACCGCCGAAGGAGCAGCCACCTGCGATAGCAGGGGGAGGCCGGCGGAATCGTACAGTTGCCAGTCGAAATTGATGTCATTGGAGCCGTTGGCAAAACCGGTAATGTTGATGCCGGTCACGTCCGCGGCGGGAGCGGTTAATGTCCCGGAGCCGGCGAAGGTGACTGTGCCG
>JACZUY010000014.1 GCA_022572945.1 Pseudomonadota bacterium | reverse complement strand
GCGACGCGCTCCACGACCTCTTCCGCGCCATGATCGAGACCGCGGATTCGTGGGAGGGCCCGACGCTGCCGGTCAAGGGCGCCGACGCGGTCGCGCTCGGCGTGCCCAAGGGCCCCGCGGTCGGCCGTTTGCTCGCCGAGGTCGAGGAATGGTGGGAGGCGGGCGACTACCGCGCGACGCGCAAGGAAGCGCTGGCAAAGCTCGGGGAGCTGGCTGAAGGCTGAGCGCCGACCCGCTGGCGTGACGATTGAACGCGGATCACCTTTGGTACCAGCGGTCATTATGATTGGCTCATAATGACCGCTGGCAAGCGCGACCGCGCGCCGCCGCCTATGCGGCGAGAGGCTGCATGCCGATTGAACGCCCATCGGTCATTCTTGATGACCGATGGTATGACTCGAGCAAAGGTGAACGGATACCGCCATCGCCGCTCACTCCGGCAGCCCCGCCTTGCGCAGGCCGTCGAGATAGTGCGCGACGTCGTCGGGATCGCTGAGAACGTGCGTATCCCGCACGAACGAAACCGTGAGATCGGGCCTTTGCCTGAATAGGTCCTTCAGGTAACGCTGCGCTTCATCGGCTCGTTCGAGTTGTCCGAGAGCGGCGATCAAGACCGTATACCGCGACCATTGAAAGTTGGGCTGGCGGAGGGCCTCGATCGCCCATTTTACGGCGCCGTCATAGTCTCTCATCAGGAACTTGGCGTCGGCGATCCGCACCAGGAAGGACCCCATGTTGGGGTCATGGGGGCTCAGGCGGATGGCGGTTTCGAGATGAGGCAGCGACTCGCCCGCGCGGCCCGAGAATACGAGCGCCGCGCCGAGACCGTAGTGTGCCAGCGCCAGGCTCGGATTCAGGTCGAGCGCGGTCTCGAGCTCGAGGATCGCCTCGTCGTGCTCGCGCCGGAGGTAGTGGACCCGGCCCAGGGTGCAGTGGGCGCCCGCGTCCTCGGTATCGAGCGCGACCGCGCGGCGCGCCGGATCGATCGCCTTGTCGCGGTTTTCCGCCACCGAGTCGGCGAAGCCGTAGACGGCTTCGTAGTAGTACGCTTCGGCCAGGCCGGAGTAGGCGGGGCCGAGGTCCGCATCGAGCGCGGTTGCGCGCTGAAACAACCCTTGCGCTTCGGCCAAATCCTCCCTGGTGTACCGGTAGAGGCGCGACATGGCGCGCTGATACACGTCCCACGCATCGAGATTGCCCGGTTTCCTTGATCTGGCGCGCCCGCGTTCCGCCTTGCCCAACTCGGGTTCGATGGCGCCGACGATGGTTTCGGCGATTTCGTCCTGCAGCGCGAAGATGTCGGAGAGCTCGCGGTCATAGCGCCGCGCCCACACCTGGTTGCCGGTCGCGCCCTCGATGAGCTGGGCGGTAACGCGCACGCGTTCGCCGCTCTTGCGCACGCTGCCTTCGAGAACGTAGCGAACGCCAAGCTCGCGGGCCACCTGCTTCACGTCGACGGCGCGTCCCTTGTAGGTGAAGCTGGAATTCCGCGCGATCACGAAGAACCAGCGCACCCGCGACAGCGCGGTGATGACGTCCGCGGTGATGCCGTCGCTGAAATACTCCTGCTCGCGATCGCCGCTCATGTTGTCGAACGGCAGCACGGCGATGGACGGTTTTTCGGGCAAGGGCAGGGGGTCGGTCCCGCCCCACCCGGCCTCCGTGGCCGGCGCAGGCCCGTCCGGCGCGACCCGATACGCCCTTATCGGCCTGGCGATGTTCTTGACCGTCTGTTCGCCGAGGTCCGCGAAGCCGAGCGCGAGCTTGCCCTCGACTTGCTCGTAAACGCTGCCCGCGATACAGATGCCGCCGGGCTCGGCAAGCGCTTCAAGACGCGCCGCGACGTTGACGCCATCGCCGAGGAGGTTGTCGCCATCGACCATGACGTCGCCGAGGTTGACGCCGATGCGGAAATACATGCGGCGTTCCCCGGCAAGGTCGGCGTTGCGCGTCTCAAGCTGACGCTGGATCTCGGCGGCGCAGCGCACCGCCTCGACCGGGCTCGCGAACTCGGCGATGACGCTGTCGCCGGCGCTGCCGAACACGCGGCCTTCGTGCTCGGCGATGAGCCCGTCGATGACCGTCCGGAACGCTTTGAGCGTCCGAAGCGTCCCCTCCTCGTCCGCGCCCATCAGCTGGCTGTAGCCGGCGACATCGGCGGCCAGGATCGCAGCGAGCCTGCGGGTGACATGTTGTCGCGCCATGCGTCCTCCCCAACGCTGCACATCCGCGAAGAGAGCTTACCGTGCCGGCGCGAGGTAATCCATCGGGGCGGAGAGCGCCACGGCGGGATGGAATCGGCGCGCCGGGGGCGCTACCCTGGGCAACCGGGCGATCGTGGACGGGGCCCGGTCCGGGGAACGGAGGAAGCGGCATGGAGACGCGGGTCGTTCGCGGCTATCACATCCACATCTATTACGACCAACGCGACGGGCCCGGGGCCGCAAGCGCGCTCAGCGACGCCATCGCCGAGCGCTTCGACGTGGAGATCGGCATGTGGCGGGACAAGCCGGGCGGGCCTCATCCCGCGCCCATGTTTCAGGTCAACTTCGCGGCGGCGTTGTTTGCCGACGTCGTGCCCTGGCTGATGTTGAACCGCGGCGGCCTCGACCTGCTCGTCCACCCGGAGACGGGGGACGACGTGGCCGACCATGGAGACCACGCGCTGTGGCTGGGCCAGACGCTGCCGATCGATTTCGACGCGGTGCGGGAATTCATCGAGGAACGGCGGCGCCGCGAAGCCGCTGGCGCGGTCGGCTGAGGCGCGCCGAAGCCGCGCGGCTCGCGGCCAACGCGCGCAACCGTGAACCGGCCGATGCCGATATCACGAAGCGTTGCTGTCGGCGCATGGCTCGAAATCCGGGTTGGTGGTAACATCGGGCGAACGCGCCGCGCCGGGCGTGACCTCCGGCGCGACGGCGTGGCTTGCAACGGTTGATGGAGGCTTGGTTGAAGATGGCGCGCTGGCTTCGTTTTACGCATCAAGGAACGGTCGGCTTCGGGACGCTCGAGGACGCGACGATCACGGTCCATGAGGGCGACATGTTCTCAGGCCCCGCCGCGACCTCGCGAACGCTGCCGCTTGCCGCCGTCACGCTGCTGACCCCGACCGAGCCCGGCAAGATGATCGCGCTGTGGAACAATTTCCGCGCGCTCGCCGAAAAGCTGAACATGCCCGAGCCCGAAGAGCCGCTTTATCTGATCAAGACCAACAATTCGTTCCTCGCCTCCGGCGGCGTCATCCGGCGGCCCAACGCGTACAGCGGCAAGGTCGTCTACGAGGGCGAGCTCGGCATCGTCATCGGCAAGCCGTGCCGGGAGGTCACGGAAGCGGAGGCCGAAGCCTGCATCTTCGGCTACACCTGCATCAACGACGTGACCGCGATCGAGCTGATCAACAAGGACCCGACGTTCGCCCAGTGGGTGCGGGCGAAGAGCTTCGACACGTTCGGTGTGTTCGGGCCGGTGGTGGCCACCGGCCTCGACCCCGGCGGGCTCGTGATCAAAACCGTCCTCAACGGCCAAGAGCGGCAGAACTACCCGGTCAGCGACATGGTCCACCCGCCGAGGCGGCTGGTCAGCCTGATCTCGCACGACATGACGCTCGATCCGGGCGACGTCATCTGCTGCGGAACGTCGCTCGGCGTCGGATCGATGAAGGAGCCGCGCAACACCGTCGACGTGACCATCGACGGCATCGGCACGCTGAGCAACGTCTTCGAGCAGTAGATTCCTGCGGGGAGACAAGGAGGAGGGACTGATGAAAATCTGCGTTGTCGGTGCCGGAGCGATCGGCGGACTGATGGGCGCCAAGCTCGCGCTCGCCGGCGAGGAGGTCACGTTCATCGACCAGGGCGCGCACCTCGCGGCGATCCGCGAGCGCGGCCTGAAACTCATTTCCCCGGACGGCGGCGCGCACGTCGCCGACAACACCGCGGCGACCGACAGGATCGAGGAGGTGGGCCCGCAAGACCTCGTCATCCTGGCGGTCAAGGCCCACTACCTCGAATCGGTGGCCCCGCGAATCCCGGCGCTGCTGGGCCCCGAGACCGCGATCCTGACGGTGCAGAACGGCATCCCCTGGTGGTATTTCCACAAGCACGGGGGCGCGTTCGACGGGCAGCGCCTCGACTCGGTCGACCCGACCGGCGTGCTCGGCAAGAACATCGACGGCGACCGCATCATCGGCTGCATCGTCAACGCCGCCGCCGAGGTCACCGAGCCCGGGGTGATCCGGCACGTGGAGGGCGACCGGATGCCGATCGGCGAGCTCGACGGGAAGCAGACCGAGCGGGCGCAAAAAATTTACGACGCCCTGGTCGCGGCCGGGTTCCGGTCGCGCATTCTCGATGACGTCCGCGCGGAGATCTGGCTCAAGGCGTGGGGCAACCTCTCGTTCAACCCGATCAGCGCGTTGTGCCACGCGACGCTCGAGGAAATCTGCCAGTTTCCCGACACCCGCACGCTCGCCGCGACGATGATGGGTGAAGCGCAGGACATCGCCCACAAGCTCGGCATCGAGTTCCGCCACACGATCGAGAAGCGAATCGCCAGCGCCGAGAGCGTCGGCGCGCACAAGACCTCGATGCTGCAGGACGTCGAGTGGGGCCGGTCGCTCGAGATCGAGGCGCTGATGGGCGCGATCCTCGAGCTCGGCCGCCTGACCGATACGCCGTCGCCCGCGATCGCCGCGGTCTACGCGTGCGTCAAGCTGTTGAACAAGGTCATGGTGACGCGCGGCGTCGGGGTCCGGGTCAACGCCGCCGCCTGAGCCGCGGCGCAAGGCCGTCGCCCTTCCGTAGCGAAGGTGATCTGCGCCTGCCCGGCGCGGCGGCGCGCGCGGGCAGGGCGGGGCCGCCGATGACCCCGCCCCGATGCTGCGGTTATAAAGAATTTCGCGTTCGCCTTTTTAGGTGGGAAGCGACAGGCTCGGGTCTACCATGTACTATCAAGTTAGTCAGGCAATGGGAGCATCTGGCATGGCGCAGAAGGTAATAGACGCAGCGACGGGGAAACCCAAAGACACTTACAAATACCAGTTCAAGGTGGGCAACAAAGTCGTGTACGGTGGGATCACCAATGACTTGGAGCGCAGTGAAAAAGAGCACAGGCAGGAGTGGCCGAGCGGTCATATCAAGCAGGTCGGACAACGGACAACGGTGGAAGCTGCCCGAGAGTGGGAGAAAGACCAAGTCTATGGCGTGTACGGTCATGCGCGGAAGTACACGCGATCCAAAAGGTTGAAAGGGATTTTCAGATCACAGGCGAGTTAAGATGCCAAGCGAACGGGAGGTCTTCACTCGCCTGTTGGGCCGCGCAGAACCAATGCGCCCGATAGAGTTTCTGCGCGAACTCACCGTTCTCGGCTTGGTAAACTTCTACAAATGGGATCGGGTTCATGCCTGGGAAGAGGATCACGGAGACCAGACCATACCCGCCGAGGAACTCGCGAATATCCAGTTTACCGATCAGGAGATGCATGACTACGAAGCCATCGTCAGAGCGACACTCCAAGACTATTTGGAAAGTATGCGACCAACTCGGGGCTTCTTCTACGGGGTCTGGCAAAGTGTCGTGGGGAGCTTCATCTACTCCGTTGGGGTGGCCGTTCTTCTAGTGGTCGCATATGTACTACTCAAAGCACGCGACATCGACCTCCTTGAAATTATCTTCGGCTTCATAGAACAGTCGTAACAGGTAGCCACGGTCTGCCTCCCAGAAAAAGCCGGGTTTCACCCGCCCATCCGCGAGGGGGTTTTGAAATCCGGCTTGACCAGCACCATAAAGTAGCTCAGGACGAGGGGAGGCACTATGTGTAGTGCCAGCGCCTCCCTTCTAGATATAGACACAAATCCAATGGAGTTTTCCATGGGTAAACCGAGAGACACCTACAAATACCAGTTCAAGGTCGGCAACAAAGTGGTGCATGGTGGCATCACTGACGATCTGGAGCGGCGTGAAAAAGAGCGCAAGCAGGAGTGGCCGAGCGGTCACATCAAGCAGGTCGGGCGGCAGACAACCGAAGACGCCGCGCGAAAATGGGAAAAGGACAAGGGCTATTAGTGAAGTTTGCCCTGGTATCCGAACCGAAAATTTCAACGTCGATCCCAGCTATCTCCTCGGTGGCGTGTTTACGGACGTTTCGAGCGGATGGGCACTGTAGACACTCGCTCGATCGAACGCAAAGAAGTGGGTGCCCGGCCGAGCGTCGGTAAATTCCCGAACAAGCTGTGCGTTAATCCGTGGCGGCGACGGCGAGTTCGAACTCGAGGCGCTCGTCGCGCCGTACGAGAACGAAGCGCGGTTCAAAGTCGCCTCAGTCGCCGACCCTGGCGAGCTTGCCGGTGACGGTGCGCATCGGCGGGCCGTCGCGCACGCGGGTGAACTTGAGGTCCATGCCGTCGCCGGTGAGCGTGCGGTCGTAGGTCTGGATTTCGTACGACCCTTCGTTGTTGACCAAGAGCGAATGCACGGTCAGCGTCTCGCCCCGGATTCGCGCCCAGACGAACGGCAGACCGGCGAGCGGGTCCATGTCGATCGCGGCGCGGAACACGCCCGCCTGGTCGGTGGGTACAAAGTAGATCGCGCCGGCCTTGCGCTTGACGCCGGAACCGCCGGCGGGGCGCAACACCGTGGTCCAGCTCAGCGCGAAGCCGCCGTCCTCGGGCGTGATGCGCACGTCGAGGTCGCGCAGTGTGAGCGCCAGACTCTCGCTTTGCTCATTCTCGGCGATGCCGGTGCCGACGAATTGGCCGGAGAACGCCTCGATCGCCAGGTCCTCGCCGGCGCGCGCCGCGCCGCCGGCCAACAGCGCCGCCAGCACCGCAATCGCCGCCACAACGCGCTTCAGCATGGCCGTTCCCCGGTTCCAAAACGCCTCCCGGGCAGACTCTAGAGCATTATTCGCTCACCTTTACACAATAAAGGTGAACTGCGTTGAATCGCCACGCAGGCTTCCGCCGCAGGGGCGGCGGCCCCCATTTATTGCGACCAAGGCGGTCGCGGGCTGGCGTAATCCGAACGAGTGGACTCGCTCGGATTGCGATCTAGCGATAGGTGTCCTCCCGTCTGAGGCCGCAGTAGTGGAGCATGACTTCGTTTCCGGATACGTCGTAGCGGAAGCGCCAGCGCCCGAGCCTGAGCCGGCATTGCCCGGCTCCCGGCTTGACTCCTGCAAGCTTTCCGATCGGGTGTCTTCGACTGCGGTTGTATGGATCGCTGGAAAGAATGCCAAGCACCTCGGCACGCAGGTCGTACAGATCCCGCTGACGTTTGGCCAACGAGCGAAACAATCGCTCGAAGCGCGGAGACGTCCGAACGATGAACCCGTCTGGCATACCGGCCTCACGCCAGCCGTGTCGCGGTCACCCTTGAGCGAGGCGAAGGGCGCACCACAAACGCCGGCGTCATGCCGTTCGGCGCCGCTTACTCCGACCGACTGACGCTCGCTCGTCTCGTTCGAGCGCCTTGAAAAACCCCGATGCGGGACGGCTCTTGCCCGCGGCGTACTCCTTTGCACTCGCGGCGATGTGTCGCTTGACCCGTGAGTCATTCAATTCGAGATAGTCCTCGAACTCTTCAATATCCATCATTCCAGCAATCGGGATTCCACTTTTCTCAAGAACGACATATTCCTTGTTGAGATGCACCCGCTTGACGACAGCACCGAGGTTGATGCGGGCCTTGGTCATGGGAAGACGGTGTACGATGGGTGTTTTACGCGTCACGTTGCGAGCCATATTGCACTCCTCTTCGCCACCAGGCGCAATTAATCAATATTGATTAACATTAATGTAAGAACGCGGCGTGAGCAATGGCTCCCGCGTAACCAGGAGAGGGACCAGAAATTCCGGCCTCTTGCTGACCATCGCAGGGCGATGGCCGACGCGCGCGGAGACGGCGGCACGAATCGGCGCAGCCGCGCCAGGCTCAGGGCCACTTCACCTCGGGCGGCAGCGACATCAGGATCGCTTCCGCGTTGCCGCCGGTCTTGAGCCCGAACTGGGTGCCGCGGTCGTAGAGCAGGTTGAACTCGACGTAGCGGCCGCGGCGGCGGAGCTGGTGCTCGCGCTGCGCGGGCGTCCAGGCGCGGTCCATGTGGCGGCGCACGATGCGCGGATAGACGTCGAGAAAGGCGCGCCCGATGCCTTGCGCGAACGCGAGGTCGCGCTCCCAGTCGCCGGTATCCAAATTATCGAAGAAGACGCCGCCGACGCCCCGCGGCTCGTCCCTGTGCGGCAGGAAGAAGTACTCGTCGGCCCATTTCCTGAAGCGCGGGTAGCACTCGGGATCGTGGTCGTCGCAGGCGCGTTTGAGTGCCGCGTGGAACGCCTCGGTGTCCGCGTCGTCAGGCGTCATCGGCGTGAGGTCGGCGCCGCCGCCGAACCAGCTCTTTTCGGTGACGATGTGGCGCGTGTTCATATGCGCCGCCGGCACCAGCGGCGAGCACAGGTGCGCGACCACCGAGATGCCGGCGGCCCAGAACGCCGGGTTTTCGTCGGCGCCCGGGACCTGGCCGCGGAACTCTTCCGAGAATTCGCCCCATACGGTCGAGACGTTGACCCCGACCTTCTCGAACACGCGGCCGCGCATGACCGACATCACGCCGCCGCCGCCGTCCGGCCGCTGCCACGTCCGGCGTTCGAAGCGGCCCGGCTCGTGGTCCGCGAGCGGGCCGGTGTGTTCGTCCTCGATCGCCTCGAAGTCGGCGCAGATGGCGTCGCGCAGTTCGTTGAACCACGCTTCGGCCCGCGATCTTCGGTCTTGCGTCTCGCCGGTCATCGGCTCGTCTCCGCAAACCCGCCGGTCTGGCGCAGCGCCTCGCCGAGCGCCATCGCGCCGGCGACCGCGACGTTGAGCGACCGCGCCCCCGCCGCCATCGGGATGACGACGCGGGCATCGGCGGCGTCGTGCACCGCGCGCGGCGCGCCCGCGCTCTCGCGGCCGAGGAGCAAGGTGTCGTCGGGCCGATAGGCGAACCGCGTATAGGCGGTCTCGGCCCCGGTCGTCAACAGCACCAGCCGGGCGGGCTTCCGCGCGGCGAGGAACGCCTCCCACGAGGCGTGGCGGGTGAGGTCGACATGGTCGAGATAATCGAGCGCCGCGCGGCGAAAGCCCCGGTCGCGAAAGACGAAGCCGCAGGGCTCGATCACGTCGACCGCGACGCCCATGCACGCGGCGAGCCTGAGCAGCGTTCCCGTGTTCTGCGGGATGTCGGGCTGGTAGAGCGCGAGTCGCATGATCGTCCGAGATGTTTGCGGTATCGCAGCCGCAAGGCTATACCCCACCGGCCCGCGGTTGTACCGTGATCGTCGGCCTCCGCCGCGCGGCGACAGGCCCTAGACACGGCGGCGTATTGATGACAAAAACGTTCGGCGCAGGGCGCGCGACCACGAGCCTTAAAGGGGGAGGCGCAAGCGATGGCTGACTCGGCCCCCGCCGAGGGGGGCGTCCACGGCGACGACGAAACGCGGCGCGACTTCCTCTACCTCGTCACCGGCGCCGCCACCGCGGTGGGAACCGCGGCGTTCGTCTGGCCGCTGATCGACAACATGAACCCCTCGGCCGACGTGCTCGCGCTGAGCTCGACCGAGGTCGACCTCTCGCCGGTCGAGGTCGGCCAGAGCATCACCGCGGTGTGGCGCGGCAAGCCGGTGTTCATCCGCCACCGCACGACCGAGGAGATCGAGGCGGCGCGCAACGTCGACCTCAATGACCTGCTCGATCCCGAGCCCGACGAGGCGCGCGCCGAGAAGCCCGAGTGGCTGATCATGGTCGGCATCTGCACGCATCTGGGGTGCATCCCGCTGGGCCAGAGGTCGAGCGAGCCGAGGGGCGACTGGGGCGGCTGGTTCTGCCCGTGCCACGGTTCGCACTACGACACCTCGGGCCGCGTCCGCCGCGGACCCGCGCCCAAGAACCTCGAAGTGCCGGACCCCCTCGTCTACCTCACCGACACGCTGATCAGGATCGGTTGAGGGGCGATGAACGGTTTTCTGCAGATTCCGATCGTCCGGTGGTTCGAGCAGCGGCTGCCGATCTTCGGCTTCATCGACGACCATCTGGTCACCTACCCGGCGCCGCGCAACCTGAACTACTGGTGGAACTTCGGCTCGCTCGCCGGCATCGCGCTGGTCATCCAGATCGTTACCGGCATCGTGCTGGCGTTCCACTACACGCCGCACGCCGACATGGCGTTCGCCAGCGTCGAGCACATCATGCGCAACGTGAACTACGGCTGGCTGCTGCGCTACATCCACGCCAACGGCGCCTCGATGTTCTTCCTGGTGGTCTACATCCACATCCTGCGCGGCCTCTATTACGGCTCGTACAAGAGCCCGCGCGAGGTGCTGTGGTGGCTCGGCCTCGTCATCTTCCTGCTGATGATGGCGACCGCGTTCATGGGCTACGTGCTGCCGTGGGGGCAGATGAGCTATTGGGCGGCCACCGTGATCACCAACCTGTTCACGGCGATCCCTTGGGTGGGCGAAAGCATCACCACCTTGCTGTGGGGCGGGTTTATCGTCGACAACCCGACGCTCAACCGATTCTACAGCCTGCACTACCTGTTGCCGTTCGTGGTCGTCGGCGTGGTCATGCTCCATCTCTGGGCGCTGCACGTCAACAAGTCGAACAACCCGCTCGGCATCGACATGCAGGGCCCGCAAGACACGCTCCCCTTCCATCCCTTCTACACGACCAAGGATACGCTGGGGCTGGGCGTGTTTCTTCTCGTGCTCGCCTACTTCGTGTTCTTCAATCCCAACTATTTCGGGCACCCGGACAACTACATCCCGGCCAACTCTCTGGTGACGCCGCCGCACATCGTGCCCGAGTGGTACTTCCTGCCGTACTACGCGATTCTGCGCGCGATTCCGGACAAGCTTCTCGGCGTGATCGCCATGTTCGGTTCGATCCTGATCCTGTTCGCGCTTCCGTGGCTCGACACCTCGCCGGTGCGTTCGGCCAAGTTCCGGCTGATCTACAAGCACGTCTACTGGTTCCTGGTGGCCGATACCGTCGTGTTGGGTTGGGTCGGCGCCAATCCGCCCGAAGGCAAGTTCATTCTCATCGGACAGCTGGCGACCGCGTACTACTTCCTCCACTTCCTGGTCGTCATGCCGCTGGTCGGCAAGTTCGAGCCGACGCGGCCGGTTCCGGAGGGCATCGCCACCGCGGTGCTCAAGGGCGGCGGCGCCCGCGGAAGCCGGCGCCGCACCCATGGGCAAGGCGTGATGCGGGGCGTGGTTCCGGCGGCATTGGCCGCAATGCTCGGTCTCGGGCTCGCCGGCCAGGCGGCGGCCGAAAGCCATGCGTTGCCGGCCCACGGCTGGTCGTTCGACGGCGTGTTCGGCAGCTTCGACCAGGCCGCCATGCAGCGCGGCTTCCAGGTCTACAAGGAGGTGTGCGCGGGCTGCCACGGCGTCGAGTATATCGCCTTCCGCAACCTGCAGGACATCGGTTTCGGCCTGGACGATGTCAAGGCGATCGCCGCCGAGTACGAGGTCGAGGACGGCCCCGACGACGAGGGCGAGATGTTTACCCGCCCGGGAATTCCGGCGGACCGCATCCCCTCGCCGTTCGCCAACGAGCAGGCCGCGCGCGCGGCCAACAACGGCGCGTTGCCGCCCGACCTGTCGCTCATCACCAAGGCGCGCACGGGCGGCCCGGATTACCTCTACGCCATCCTCACCGGGTACGACGAGCCTCCCGCGGACATCGAGCTCGGCGAGGGCATGAGCTACAACCCATACTTCCCGGGCAAGCAGATCGCCATGCCCGAGCCGCTCTTTGACGACGCCGTCGAGTACACCGACGGCACCCCTGCGACGCCCGAGCAGATGGCCGAGGACGTCACCCATTTCCTGGCGTGGGCGGCCGAGCCCGAGCTCGAGGTGCGCAAGCGCTTGGGCGTCAAAGTGATGCTGTTCCTCATCGTTCTGACCGCCCTGTTCTACGCCACCAAGCGCAAGGTCTGGTCGAAGGCGGAGCATTAACCTTGGGCGTGGGTCACCGTGCCTGAGCGCGATGGCTGAAACGCCGGACAAGTCGCTCGTCGGGGTCATCGGCGGGAGCGGTGTCTACGACATCGACGGGCTCACCGAGACCCGCTGGGTGGCGATCGATTCGCCCTTCGGCGAGCCGTCCGATTCGCTTTTGTTCGGCGCGCTCGACGGCCAGCCGATCGTATTCCTGCCGCGCCACGGCCGCGGCCACCGGATTCCCCCCACCGAGGTCAACTACCGCGCCAACATCGACGCCCTGAAGCGCGCCGGCGTCACCGACCTGATCTCGGTGTCGGCGGTGGGCTCGCTGCGCGAGAAGCTTGCGCCCGGCGCCTTCGTCATCGTCGACCAGTTCGTCGATCGCACCTTCGCGCGCGACAAGAGCTTCTTCGGCGCCGGCCTCGCGGCGCACGTGTCGATGGCGCAGCCGGTATGCCGCCGGCTCGGCGACCACATCGCCGCCGCGGCGGACGAAGCCGGGGTCGAGGTCGTGCGCGGCGGCACCTATCTGGTGATGGAGGGGCCGCAATTCTCGACGCTCGCCGAGTCGGAGCTTTACCGGGCGTGGGGCTGCGACGTCATCGGCATGACCAACATGCCCGAGGCCAAGCTCGCCCGTGAGGCCGAGATGTGCTACGCCACCGTCGCCATGGTCACCGACTACGACTGCTGGCACGAGGATCACGACGCGGTCACGGTCGAGACCATCATCGCGGTCCTGCGCGCCAACGCGGACAAGGCGCGGCGCCTCGTCAAGCATCTCGCGCCGCGGCTTGGCGACCACCACGGCCCCTGCGCCCAAGGCTGCCAGACCGCGCTCGGCAACGCCCTGATCACCGCCCCCGAGGCGCGCGACGCGGCGATGGTGGCCAAGCTCGACGCCGTCGCCGGAAGGGTGCTCGGCCACGATTGATACCAGCGAGCGCATGTTCTGACACATGTGCTCGCTGGCAAGCGCAACCGCGCGCCGCCGCCAATGCGGCGCAAGGCTGCGTGCCGTTTGAACGCAAGGCGAGTCGATACATCGGCTCGCCGGTATGAGGCGAACATGCCGATACATGCCGATCAAGTCACGCATCCGCACCATCCCCGACTACCCACGCGAAGGCATAATGTTCCGCGACATCACCACGCTGCTGCAGGTTTCCGCAAGACCGTGGACGAGCTGGTGCAACCGTACGCCGGCACGCGCATCGACAAGGTGGCGGGGATCGAGGCGCGCGGCTTCATCCTCGGCGGCGCGGTCGCTTACCAGCTCTCGACCGGCTTCGTGCCGATACGCAAGAAAGGCAAGCTGCCGTGGGAGACCATCGGCGAGGACTACGAGCTCGAGTACGGCACCGACCGGGTCGAGATGCACACCGACGCCGTCGCCCATGGCGACGAGGTGCTGCTGATCGACGACCTCATCGCCACCGGCGGCACCGCCGTTGCGGCGGTTCGGCTGATCGAGAAGGCGGGCGGCCGCGTGGTCGGGTGCAGCTTCGTCATCGACCTGCCCGACATCGGCGGGCGCAAGCGCCTCGAGGACCTCGGCTACGATGTCTCCGCGCTCTGCGCGTTCGAAGGCGAGTGAAACCACAGAGCCGATGAAGAAACCTTCTTCGGCTCTGTGGCAAGCGCGACCGCGCGCCGCGCCCCCTGGCGCGAGAGCCAAGGGGCCGGATGGCCCCGCCCGGCGCCTGAGGGAACATAGGCGAGTCCATTCATGGGCTCGCCGGTATGACGCGCGCCGATGAAGGTCGGGGACCGGCAATACCGTACCATCTGGGTGGCCGGCGACGGCCGGACGGTCGAGATCATCGACCAGACCGAACTGCCGCACGAATTCGTCACCCGAAGGCTCACGACCCTCGAGGACGCCGCCGCGGCGATCCGCGAGATGCGCGTGCGCGGCGCGCCGCTGATCGGCGCCACCGCGGCCTACGGCGTGTGCCTCGCGCTTCAGGACGATGCCTCCGATCGCCGCCTCGATACGGCGCGACAGACGCTGCTCGCCACCCGGCCGACGGCGGTGAACCTGCGCTGGGCGCTCGACGACATGGCCGCGCGCCTCAAGCCGCTGGCGCCCGCCGCGCGCGTCGACGCGGCCTATGCGCGCGCCGCCGAGATCTGCGACGACGACGTGGCGGTCTCGCGCGCGATCGGCGAGCACGGCGCGCGTCTGATCGACGAGGCGTGGGCGAAGGGCGGGCGCGAAGCGCCGGTCAACCTGCTCACCCACTGCAACGCCGGCTGGCTGGCGACGATCGACTGGGGCACCGCGCTCGCCGCGGTCTACGTCGCGCACGACGCCGGGGTGCCGGTGCACGTGTGGGTGAACGAGACCCGGCCGCGCAACCAGGGCGCCGGGCTGACCGCGTGGGAGCTCGGCCGCCACGGCGTGCCGCATACCGTGATCGTGGATAGCGCCGGCGGGCACCTGATGCAGCGCGGCAAGGTCGACCTGTGCATCACCGGCACCGACCGCACCACGGCGCGCGGCGACGTGTGCAACAAGATCGGCACCTACCTCAAGGCGCTCGCGGCGGGCGACAACGGCGTGCCGTTCTACGTCGCGCTGCCGCACACCTCGATCGACTGGAGCCTCGATGACGGCGTCGCCGGCGTGCCGATCGAGGAGCGCGACCCGGCCGAGGTGACCACGGTGGTGGGTCGCGCCGACGACGGCTCGATCGTCGCCGTCAGGGTGACGCCCGAGGGGAGCGCGGCGGCCAATTTCGCCTTCGACGTGACCCCGGCGCGCCTCGTCACCGGGCTGATCACCGAGCGCGGCGTATGCCCGGCCTCGCGCGAGGGGCTGCTCTCGCTCTACCCCGAACGCGGGGGCGACGCCGGACCGCAGATGGCCGCACCGGGCAATGACGACAAAACTGGCTAGCCAGATTTGCAATGTAGCCCATATATGCTACAATATGGCCACGAAAGCTTGTGAATATGACAAAGACTGCAACCGTACGCGCGCGTATTGAGCCTGGGCTCAAACGCGACGCCGAGGCCGTGCTCTCCGAGCTTGGCCTTTCGACCAGCGAAGCGATCACGCTCTTCTTGCGGCAGGTGACCCTTCGTCAGGGGTTGCCATTTCCCGTGCAAATCCCAAACGAGGAAACCCGGAAGGCGATCACCGAGGCGCGCGACCGGATCGATCTCGAAACCTACGCTACCGTCGAAGAATGGTCTGATGAGATGCGGAAGCTATAACAGTCCGTTCCATGCGACGGGTCACACAGCGGACGCAGTTCCGACGGGATTTCAAGAGACAGAAGCGACGCGGACGCGCTCGTCATGCCGACGACCGACACCCGCAGGGTGGAGCTGGAACTTGTACCGAATACCTTGGTAACGCGCACTACTCTTTTTCCCCCAAAGGAGATAGTGATTTTCCAATTCTTCATGTCGGGGAGGAAGCCGCATCAGCCGTCAGCTCCGTCTTCACTCGCGACCACTCATCATCGAACGACTCGACACGACCCCGACTCACAAGTTTCTGATATGATCCCACCACCGCTCTAGTGAGGGTGCCAACCGCCGTAGAATTTTTCAATTCTCTTTTGAAATCCAACGGTTGACCATTTCGAACGCGCTCTTCAAGCTCTCCATTCAAATCTGTAACCAGATCGCTCAACATGTCATCAATGCACCTATCAAGCACCTCCAAGCCCTTCTCTTGGAATAAATACTGGCCTGGTCGCCGAATAAATTCCTTTCCGCCATCAGTGGTTCGCAACGCCTCCGCAATTATGTGCAAGAGAAAAAATTTAGTCAGGGTGTAATTGGCGAATGCCGTGTCGTTAATATTTCCAACGCACTCCACCACTTTTTGATATATGAAATGCGTCGCAAATATACGACCCGCATTTACTTCGGGTCTCGAAAATATATCAGTATAGAGTTCATCGAATAACTTATAACTTTGATGTGCTGTATATGGTTGGCCTAAATCAAACGACAATAATATTCTGGCAGCAAGATCGTTCTCAATAACGACTTCGGCATCGGAGATTTCGCCCCGTTTAATTTCATAAAAAACCTTGCCGTTAAAGACATTCAAAAATTCGTTTTGGAGTCGAGTTTGTATAGGGTGATTAGACTTGAAATCTCGCGGTTTGATCACATTTTGGTTGTTGCTCCTATATGTAATTTTGTCCAGTAGCTCGGAATCTTCACCGACTACCACGATTTTTACCAAAACGAATAAATCATCCGTAATTTCAGATTTTCTCGCAAATAAACTAGAGAGGCTTTGGCAACCATTCACAACGTACAGATTATCAGCAACAAGTTTCCCGTTTTGTTTATCTTCGGTGAGACTCTCACAAACCATTGTTATTCCGTTGTGATACAGAAGAAATTGCCCATGTTCTGAAACATCATCTATGCTTTGCACGATTTCTTTGTTGACTTTCGTACGACCCAAAGATTGACGCAGATTGGGTTCGAAGAGGGCCCCGCTATCAATACCAGGAAGTTCTATTAGCTGCGTTGCAGAAATCGGTGCAATCGCAACGGAAACTCCTTGAGGATTGGTATAAGTTATAAAATCGTAGCGCGATACGTCAAATTGAAACGTTCCGGTTTCTGGCCTGGTTCTCTCAGCTGGAACGTAAAGAGATTCAATCTCAGCTTTGGAAAGAGTGATGATGTCCTCAGCTCTGGTCAAAAACTCTCTACCGTTTGAATCAATTTCTACATTTGTAACAAATACACCCTTAACTTCATACCCCTGTGCTACAATATTTGCTAATTTTAATTCGTCTATTCGCCCGCGCAATTCGTGATTTCGCGTGGAGTCTCGCAATTTTATAATTGATTCTGGATCCTTGAATTGGGTTAGAGTTCCAGCAAAATCCCGGAGAGCCGCATCTCCTACCGTTCGCGTTGTTTTCTGGTAAAGCTTGCTTTGAAATATTTCGACCGTTTCCGAAGTCATATTGGCATAAAGCCCATCTACCCCCTTGTCGTCCGGTCCGTCACAAACGCAATCATCTGCCTCAGCATCCTCGAGCCGGTATATATTTTCCAGCACCCAAGCGAGAAACGCTCGGGATTCGGTTGTGTGCCGCTTCATCTGGCGTGCGATTAGCGCCTGAATGCTTGGATAGGTTAAATCTGGCATAGATTATCCTTTCAGATACCGCAGCTTCCTGATGAGAGCCTGGATGACCTCTCGCGGTCGGAGCGCCGGCAGCCGCCGGCTCACGCCGTCCTGAGCCGCGCCGTCACGCGCTCTCTGACCGGATTGCGCTCGTGCTCTCGCTCAGCCGGGAGCGGACGCCCGTCTTCCTGGAGAATTTCGAGGTAGCCTTGCAGAGCGTCGGCCGCCATCGCCCGCGCCTCCTCGAGGGTGTCGCCTTCGGTGACCAGGCCCGGGATGGCGGGGAACGTCACGACGTAGCCGCCTTCCTCGGCCGGCTCGAACACCGCCGTGAAGCTGTACTCGGTCGTCTCTATGGACTCGGTTTGCGCCATGCTCCTTTCACTATACCAAATTCCTTGAATCTCCAAGGCGTTCGCGGCGGGACCGCGTCCGCGGACCGCGCCGAGGCGTGAGCCCCATGGCTTACCCCACGTGCTCGGCGAGGAAGGCGAGGGTGCGCTCGCGCGCGAGCCTGGCGCTGTCGGCGTGGTAGTCGGCGCGCGCGTCGCAATTGAAGCCGTGACCCGCGGGATAGACGTGCAGGGGAATGTCGGGGTGGTGCTCGGCGACTAGTTGGCGATGCTCGGGGGGAATGAAGGCGTCGGTTTCGCCGAAGTGCAGTAGCGTCGGGCAGCTCGGCGTCTCGCCCCGGAACTGGTTGATCTGGCCGCCGTAGTACGCGACCGAGCAGGCGATATCGAGGCGGGTCGCCGAGAGCCAGGCGAGCGAGCCGCCCCAGCAGTAGCCGACCACGCCGACCTTGCCCGACTCCGCCACCGCGGCGATCGCCGCGGCGATGTCGCGCAGCGGCGCGTCCCAGCCCAGCGCCGTGCGCAGCGCACGCCCGCGCGCCAAGCCGTCGGCGTCGTAGGTCAGCTCGACGCCGGCCTCCTTGCGGTCGAACAGCGCCGGCGCGATCGCGTCGAAGCCTTCCGCCGCGAAGCCGTCGGCGACCGAGCGGATGTGGTGGTTGATGCCGAACACCTCCTGGATCACCACCAGCCCGCCGCGCGGGCTCGCCGATGGCGTGGCGCGGTAGGCGGTGAATTCGGTGCCGTCCTCGGCGTTCAGCGTGATCGTCTCACCCATGAAACCCTCCCTGGTTCGGGCGCCATACTAGGGCGTTTAGCCGTGGCGGGGAATGGGGGACGCGGGCGCTCTAGACGTTGAAGCGGAAGCGCAGGACGTCGCCGTCCCTGACCACGTAGTCGCGGCCCTCGACGCGCATCTTGCCGGCGTCGCGCGCCGCCTGCTCGCCGCCGAGCGCGACGAACTCGTCGCACGCGATCACCTCGACGCGGATGAAACCGCGCGCGAAGTCGGAGTGGACGATCCCCGCCGCCGCGATCGCCGGCGTCCCCTCCGGCAGCGTCCACGCGTGCGCCTCGTTGGGGTTGACGGTGAGGAAGGTGATCAGGCCGAGGAGCTCGTAGCCGGCGTGGATCACCCGGTCGAGGCCGGGCTCGCCGAGGCCGAGGTCGCGCAGGAAGTCGTCGCGCGCCCCGGCGTCGTCGAGCAGCGCGATCTCGGCCTCGATCCCGGCGGCGATGACGACACAGACCCTGCCCTCGGCGCGCGCCTTGCCGGCGATCCTTGCCGAATGCGCGTTGCCCGTGGCGGCCGCGTCGTCCTCGACGTTGCAGACGTACATCACCGGCTTGGCGGTCAGCAGCTCGAGCGCCTCGAACGCCTCCCCGGCGCCGGGCTCGACGTCGCGCGCCGGCTTGCCGTCGCCGAGCGCCGCGAGCGCGCGTTCGACGGCCGCAAGCTGCGCCTTGGCCTCGGCGTCGCCGCCGCGCGCGCGCTTGGCCAGCGGCTCGTGGCGGCGCTCCAGGCTGTCGATGTCGGCGAGCATGAGCTCGGTGTCGACGGTCGCGGCGTCGCGCACCGGATCGATCGACGCTTCGACGTGGGCCACGTCTTGGCTTTCGAAGCAGCGCACGACGTGGGCGATGGCGTCGACCTCGCGGATGTGCGAGAGGAACTTGTTTCCCAGCCCTTCGCCGCGGCTTGCGCCGCGCACCAGCCCGGCGATGTCGACGAACTCGATCTGCGTCGGCGCCACGCGCCCGGGCCGCGCGATCCGCGCCAGCGCGTCGAGCCGCGGGTCGGGCACCGCGACGCGCGCGACGTTGGGCTCGATGGTGCAGAACGGGTAGTTCTCGGCCGCGGCCTGGGCGGTCGAGGTGAGCGCGTTGAACAGCGTCGACTTGCCGACGTTGGGCAGGCCGATGATGCCGCACCTAAACCCCATCGCCGTCGCATCCCCGGTCTTCGCCCTCGGGCCGCGCGGGCTTCGCCGCTTCCGGCGGGCGGGTGAGCAGCGCGACGCGGGTCATGAAGCCGGCGTCGTCGCCCGCGACCAGCATCGCCAGCGCCTCGGCCACCGCATCGACGAGCGGCCCGATCCAGGCGCGGTCGGCCTTGGCGAAGTCGTGCAGCACGTAATTTGCCACCGCGTCCTTGTCGCCGGGGTGGCCGATGCCGAGACGGACGCGGCGATAATCGGCCCCGACGTGGGCGGTGATGCTCTTCAGGCCGTTGTGGCCGGCGCTGCCGCCGCCGCGCTTGACCCTGAGCCTGCCCGCCGCGAGATCGAGCTCGTCATGGATCACCACCACCTCGGCGTGCGCGAGCTTGAAGAAGCGTGTCGCCGCGCCCACCGATTCACCCGAGCGGTTGACGAAGCCGAGCGGTTTGAGCGCCAGCACCTTGTGACCGGCGACCGCGCCCTCGAACGCCTCGCCGAGAAAGCGCTTGCGCCCCGGGCCAAAGCAATGGCGGCGGACGATCTCGTCCACCGCCATGAAGCCGATGTTGTGCCGGTTGTCGGCGTGAGCGGGGCCGGGATTGCCGAGCCCGACGAGAAGCAGCATAAGCGGCGCGGCCTAGTCCTGCTCGCCCTGCTCCTCGGACGCCCCCTCCTCGGCGGCCTCCTCGGCGACCTCGCCCTCGACCGCCTCTTCGCCCTCGATCTCTTCCTCTTCCGCGGCCTCGGCCGCGGCGGCGGCCTCATCGCGCACTACCGTGGGCGCGGCGACGGTGGCGATGGTGAAGTCGCGGTCGGTGATCGTCGGGACCACGTTCTCGGGCAGCGTGACCTGGCTGATGTGCACGCCGTCGCCGATTTCGAGCCCTTCGAGATCGATGATGAACGATTCCGGAATTGCCGTTGCCGGGCACACCACCTCGATCTCGTGGCGCACGATGTTGAGCACGCCGCCGCGCTTCAGCCCCGGCGACAGCTCCTCGTTCACGAACACGACGGCGACGTTGACCGAGATCTCGGCGCCCGCGCCGACGCGCAGGAAATCGACGTGCAGCGGTTCATCGCTCACCGGATGGCGTTGCACGGCGCGCGGCAGCACCCGCTCGGCGAGGCCGTTGATCCTGAGGTCGTAGAGCCGGCGGCGGAATCCCGGCCGCTTCAGCTCGTGCCGAAGCTTGACGCGGTCGATCGAGATCGAAATCGGCGCCTTCTTGTCGCCGTAGATCACGGCGGGGACCCGGCCGCCGCGACGCACGGCGCGGGCCGCTCCCTTGCCGGTCCCGTCGCGCGCTTCGACCGCGAGCTCGGACACTTCGGTCATCTCTTTCTCCTTCCACGCTCACCGCGGCGCGCCGCCGGGTGTCGGCTCAGTCGAACAGGCTCGACACCGAACTCTCTTCGCTGATGCGCCGCATGGCCTCGGCGATCAGCGGGGCGATGGTGATCACCCGTATCTTCTCTGATCCGCGCACCGCCTCGGTCGCCAGGATGCTGTCGGTCACGGTGAGCCGCTCCAGCACCGAGGAGTCGATGCGCGCCACCGCGCCGCCCGAAAGCACCCCGTGCGTGATATGGGCCGAAACCGACGTGGCGCCGGCTTCCTTCAACGCCGCGGCGGCGTTGCACAGGGTGCCGCCGGAATCGACGATATCGTCGATGATGACGCAGCGCCGGCCCGCGACCTCGCCGATGATGTTGACGACTTCCGAGGCGCCGGCGCGATCGCGCCGCTTATCGACGATCGCGAGGTCAGCGTCAAGCCGTTTGGCGATGGCGCGCGCGCGCACGATGCCGCCGGCGTCAGGCGAGACGAAGATGATCGCGTCGTCGATGTTCTCGCGGAGGTCCTTCTCGAACACCGGCGAGGAGAAGAGATTGTCCACCGGGATATCGAAAAAGCCCTGGATCTGGCCGGCGTGGAGCTCGAGCGTCAGCACCCGGTTGGCGCCCGCCTCGGTAATCAGATTGGCGACGAGCTTCGCCGAGATCGGCGTGCGCGGCCCCGCCTTGCGGTCCTGGCGGCCGTAACCGAAATATGGGATGACGGCGGTGATCCGGCGCGCCGAGGCGCGCCTGAGCGCGTCGATGCAGATGAGCAGCTCCATC
The DNA here is from genome assembly GCA_022572945.1 of Pseudomonadota bacterium. Taxonomy (GTDB): domain Bacteria; phylum Pseudomonadota; class Alphaproteobacteria; order JAAXGF01; family JAAXGF01; genus JACZUY01. The sequence goes on along the minus strand of JACZUY010000014.1, from coordinate 759 downwards.
ACGTTGTCGTTCGCCGGGTACGACGTCGACTGGACGAGAAAAACATCCTCGCCGCGCATGTTCTCGTCGATCTCGACGAACACCTCCATGTCGGAGAAGCGGCGGATACTGGCCTGCGCGAGAGGCAGATTGAGAGCCACCGCGATCGCCTCGGCGAGCGGCCGATTGCTGTTGCCAGCCAGCACTTTCATGGGATGATCCCTGGTCGCGGCGCCTACCCCCGCGGCGGGCGGCTCCTGGGGCGCACGCCCCGCCAACGACGCGGCGGACTGTACCAAAGCGGCCCCCCGCTGTAAACGCCGTTGCCGCTATGAAAGGCTCAACGGTCCGACGCGCGCGCGAGCAGTTCGAGCACGCCGCCCGCCGCGTACTCGGCGATGGCGACGGCGTGCGCGCCCCAGGCGCCGTCGAGCGCGCCGTGGGGCACGGTGTTCTGCTGGCGCACGACGCCGAGGCGGCGGCCGTCGGGATCGAGCAGCTCCCAGGTCACCTCGACCCGTTGTTCGCGCCCCGCCGCGTCGGAGACCACCACGCTGCCGAGCACGAGGAAGGTATCGTCGCCGGGCTCGGGCGCGAGCGTCGCCCCCATCCGGTCGAGCGCCGCCGCCATCGCCCGGCTCAGCACCACGGGCCCGTCGCCCGGCGCGCCGATGACGGGGGGCACCACGAGGGCCGGTGTTGGTTCGCCGCCGCCGCCGTCGAGCCCGAGCACGGCGATGGCGCGCCCGGCGGCGTCGACGGCGAGCGCGTCGATGTCGT
>JACZUY010000146.1 GCA_022572945.1 Pseudomonadota bacterium | reverse complement strand
CCGGGGCCGAAGCGCCGGGGGCGGGGCGCGCCCGGCGGCGGCAGCGCGAGCGCCGGCTCGGCGACCATGCGCCACAGGCGGTTGAGGTAGCGCCACGCGCCCTCGACGCCGGTGTCGGTCCAGTCGAGGTCGCGCTCGGGCGGGCTGTCGGAGAGCATGAACAGCCGCGCGGTATCGGCCCCGAACGCGCCGATGATCGCCTCGGGATCGACCACGTTCTTGCGCGACTTGCTCATCTTCTCCGAGCGCCCCGTCTGCACCGGCTCGCCGGTCTCGACGTGGACCAGCGAACCGTCTTCGGCGCGCCGAACCTGCTCGGGGAACAGCCAGTCGCCCCGCGAATCGCGATAGGTCTGGTGACACACCATGCCCTGGGTCAGGAGTCCCGCGAACGGCTCGTCGAAGTCGAGGTAGCCGCAGTCGCGCAGCGCCCGGGTAAAAAAGCGTGAGTAAAGCAGATGCAGGACCGCGTGCTCGATGCCGCCGATATACTGATCGACCGGCTGCCAGTAGCGCGTCGCCGCCGCGTCGAGGGGCGTATCGGCGCCCGGGCAGGCGAAGCGCAGGAAGTACCACGACGATTCCACGAAGGTGTCGAAGGTGTCGGTCTCGCGCTCCGCCGGGTTGCCGCAGCCCGGGCAGTCGACGTGCTTCCACGTCGGGTGCCGGTCGAGCGGGTTGCCCGGCTCGTCGAGGCTCACGTCGTCGGGCAGCGTCACCGGCAGCTCGTCTTCGGGCACCGGGACGATGCCGCAGGCCTCGCAGTGGATCACCGGGATCGGGCACCCCCAGTAGCGCTGGCGCGAGACGCCCCAGTCGCGCAGCCGGTAGGTGATCGTGCGTTCGCCCGCGCCCGCGGCCTCCATGCGCCGGGCGACGTCCTCTTTAGCCTCGGCGACGGTGAGGCCGTCGAGGAAGTCAGAGTTGATCGCGATCCCGTCGCCGAGATAGGCCTCGTCGCCGATCGAGAAGTCGTCCGCCGCTTCGGGCGGCGCGATGACCGGGATCACCGCCAGGCCGTATTTGCGGGCGAAGTCGAGGTCGCGCTGGTCGTGGCCGGGACAGCCGAAGACCGCGCCCGAGCCGTACTCCATGAGCACGAAGTTGGCGACGAAGACGGGCAGCTCCTTGCCCTCGATGAAGGGGTGCAGCGCATTGAGCGACGTCAGGTAGCCCTTCTTCTCGGCCCGCTCGATCGCCGCCTCGCTGGTGCCGAGCGTGTTGCATTCGGCGATGAACGCGGCGAGGCCGGCGTCGTTCGCGGCGAGCTCGTCGGCGAGCGGGTGGTTGGGCGAGACGGCGCAGAACGTGGCGCCGAAGATGGTGTCGTGCCGCGTGGTGAACACGTCGAGCCGGTCGTCGCGGCCGGCGAGCGCGAATGACATGCGCAGACCCTCGGAGCGGCCGATCCAGTTCGCCTGCATCAGCCGCACCCGATCGGGCCAGCGGTCGAGGCGGTCGAGCGCGTCGAGGAGGTCGTCGGCGTAGGCGGTGATGCGCAGCATCCACTGCGGCAGCTTGCGCCGCTCGACCAGCGCGCCAGAGCGCCAGCCGCGGCCGTCGATCACCTGCTCGTTGGCGAGCACGGTATTGTCGACCGGATCCCAGTTGACCCAGGATTCCTTGCGATACGCGAGCCCGGCCGCGAGGAAGTCGAGGAACATCTTCTGTTCGTGGCGGAAGTACGACGGGTCGCAGGTGGCGAGCTCGCGCGACCAGTCGTAGCTCAACCCCATCGACTCGAGCTCGCGCCGCATGGTGGCGATGTTTTGCTGGGTCCATTCGGCGGGATGGACCCGGTTCTCGATCGCCGCGTTCTCGGCCGGCATGCCGAAAGCGTCCCAGCCCATCGGGTGGAGCACGTTGAAGCCGCGCGCCCGCTTGTAGCGCGCCACCACGTCGCCGAGCGTATAGTTGCGCACGTGCCCCATGTGGATGCGCCCCGAAGGGTAGGGAAACATCTCGAGCACATAGTACTTGGCGCGCGCCGGGTCCTCGCTCACCTCGAAGGTGCGGCGTTGGCGCCAGAGCTCCTGCCACTTCGCCTCGACCGCCGTGGCGTTGTACCGCGACATCGCCTCCGCCTTCACTGCCAATGCTCGTCCAGAAACCTTGTGTTCCGCCGGATTTCGACCGGGCGCAAAGCTAACACGCCGCGCGGCGCCTTTCCAGCCGCGGTTGCGTGGTCGGCCCCATGAGGGGGTGTGGCTTCAGCGCGGAATGCTTATATTGGACGAACAATCGTTCAGATCGTTTTCGGATCTTCCCCAATGAGCCGAAACCCGACCGCCAAACGCCCAGGGAAGCCGTTCCTGAGGGATTTCATCGTCGCGTACGAGGGCGCGTTGTCCGCGGATATCTGCAATGCCATCGTCACCAGGTTCGAGCATGATCCGCGTCGACAGCCCAGCAAGACCGCGGCGGGGGTTCGTGAAGCCGCGCGTAGCGGGACACAAATCGATATGGCGGGTCACCCGGAGTGGGCCGAACTCAAGAAAACCGTTACGGCCCGCACGGTCGAGTGTCTTCATGATTACGCAAAGCGCTTTTCGAGCATTGAATTCATCTTGACGAAGGAGGAGATTTTCCTTTCGCCACCGGTCGTCGAGCGGGTCGATCCGGGGCAGGGCTTCGACTGGCACATCGATTCCGGCCCGCTGGGAACCGTCCGCCGCTTTCTCTCGGCGCTCACCTATCTGAACAACATCGAGAAAGGCGGCCTCACGGAGTTCCCGTTGCAGCACATGGCGCTCAAACCGAAGCAGGGAACAATCGTCCTGTTTCCACCGTACTGGCTGTTTCCGCATCGCGGCGTCCCGCCGGTGCAAAAGACAAAGTACAAAATGACGGCCTATTTCATGGTGGCGGAGCGGCCGCAATTCAATATTTGAAACAGCGGTATCGGCGGCGTCGCACCCGGGGTTTCCGCGCATCGCCGACGCCGCCGGCGGAATTACACCACGGGATGCGACGCTGACCCGAACACCGAACTCATACCGGCGAGCCGATTCATCGACTCGCCGTTGCGTTCAATCGCCACGCAGGCTACGCGCTCATCAAGGCGCGACGCCCAATTATTGCGATCGAAGCTGGCGCGCTTGCCAACGAAGTTCGTTCATGGGCTCGTTGGTATCGCATGTTTTATTCGGTATTTCGACCGTAACCCAACGCTGCCTTGAGTGCGCCCAGATGGCGATCGTAGTTGCGCCAGCGTTGGATCGAGCTGCGATAAATCGGTCGACGCACTTGAAGTAGACTTGCGGTCTGGATTGGCCGCTCGGTCTTGTGGAATGACAGGCATTTCCGATCCCACTCGAGACCGCAATGCTCGATCAGTGCGCGACTGACCCCTTCCTGGTCGTCGATCAACATCTCATAATCCAGGTGAAAGATCGTACCGGGAAAAGCCTTATCCCAATGGGCCATCAGCCTCTCGTATTGTCCGAAAAAATGACCCAGATCGACGAGGTCGTTTGTAAATGGTTTGGGCTCCGCGAAGTACTCAAGATAATTGGAAATGCAGATATCGAGCGAATCTCGCCTGCAGTGGATGATCGGCGTGGCGGGAAACAGCGTTCGGATCAAGCCTAGATACAAGAAATTCATTGGCAACTTGTTCACCACGCTGCTCGCCGTGGGGTCGATCCGGCGCAGCTTGTCCAGGTAGCCGGCGGCGAGCGCGCCCGCCCGATCCGCATCTAGGGCGCCCACGGCGTCTGCCCAAAATCCATCACTGGCCATAGACATCGCCATTCGCGGAATATCGGGCAGCTCGCCTGCACCATGAACCTGTGGATGACTGGCCAGGATCTGCTCGACGAGGGTGGTTCCTGATCGTGGCATTCCGAGCACAAAGACCGGGCGCCGCGACATGTTGCCGATGGCGTCGTGTTCGGCGACGTTGGTGAGCGGAAAGGCGGCGATGATGGCGTCGATCATTTGTTCTTGTACGTTCGCATCGTAAGCTCCGCCGCTCCGGCGCAGATGCTCGAGCCAGAGATCATTGGCCGCCTTGAAGTGGGTGAAGGCGGTGTCGTAATTGCCAAGCCGGTCGTGGATCCGCCCGAGCGCAAAATGACGCGCACGCCTCTCGGTCCACGGCAGCGACCGGTCCACGCAAAGGTCCGCGGCCTTGCCATACCAAGCCGATGCCTCCTCTGCCCGGCCGAGCGCTTCCAGCACCTCGCCGGTTCTCGCGATCGCCTTGACATGTCCCCGGTCGGTGGAAACGACTTTTTCAAATTCCGCCAGCGCGCCGGCGAACCGCCCCTGTTCCAGTTTGCTGACCCCAGCGTTGTAACGGGCCTCGATGAACCCTGGATCGGCGTTCAGCGCCGAGCGGTAGCAAGCGAGCGCGGTATCGAGGTTCCCCAACCGGCGATGGACATTGCCAAGGTTATTGTGCGCCTCCGCCATCTCAGGTGAGATCGTGATCGCCTGCTGGTAATGTTCGGCCGCGGCTTCAAAGAGGCCATTGTCGTAAAGCAGTTTGCCGAGATTCAGATGCGCGTCCGCGTAGTCGGGAAAATGCTCCAGTGCCTTATGGAAATGGGTTTCTGCGGCTGAGCGGTCCCCGAGCCTGAGGTACGCGAGCCCAAGGTTGTTTTGGACGTCGGGCTGTTCGGGCGCCAAAGCTAACGACCGCCGAAGAAGCGCAACCGCCTCGTCGAGTTTGTTTTGGCAGAGTCGGAGGACACCGAGGCCAGCCGGGCCGAGGGGGCCGTTGGGCGCGGCTCCAATCAATTGATTGAATAGCCGTTCGGCAACGTCGTGGCGGTTCGTTTGGAGCGCGATACTCCCAAGAAGATGGAGCGCTTGCGGCTGCCGCGAATCGTTCGCCAGAATTCGCCGGCAGGTTTTGGCTGCTGCTTCGATGTCGCCGCGCTCGTATTTCTGAAAGGCCGTTGCGAGCGCCGCCCGAATTCCGGTCGTGCCGATAGGCGGTGTCTCCACGCGCTTTTCGGCACGCACGCGCTTCATTCAATCAGCCGTCGGATGCGATCTTCACGTGACCGGGGTCGGCGCCGTCGTACATTTCAGCCGACATTTCCCAGACCACCTCCAAATCCACGGAAATCGTACCGATATGGCACGCCCGACGGCGGATCTCACCGTTGCGGACGAAGGAGCCGGCCGCCGAGCCATTGTCCCAAATTCCGGACGGCCAAGCGCGGCCCGGCCAAAGCGGCGTCCGAAGATATGGTTCAGACGACTCCCGGGATAGATTCATTCGGGGTATGAATATTCCATTTTGAATTTGAAGAACTCGAGCTCGAAGAGATCGTATTCGGGTACGGCTCCGTCGTCAGTCTGTGTTGTCTGCCAAACAGGAGGCGGCTCCTCGGCCGTCGTCTCGCCGGTTTCCGCCAATTCGCTGGTGGTCGACTGAAATTCGGGGTCGGGTTCAAACGCCGCGGTCGCGGGCGCTTCGGCGGGCTGCCCCTCGGCCTCGGGCGCGGGCTCTGGCTCGGGCAAGATCACGATCGGCTGGTCTTTTAACGCCGGCGGTTGCTCGCCGTCGGCGGCGGCCTCGGCGCTCTCGGGTTCGGGTTGAAGCGCGGCGGTCTCGGGCTCCTCGGCCGGGGTCTCGACCGGTATGGTTTCCGCTTCGGGCGCCGCGGCCACGGGCGCCTCGGCCCCGGCGGGCGCCTCGGCGCTCCCGGGTTCGGGTTGAAGCGCGGCGGTCTCGGGCTCCTCGGCCACAGGCGCCGTCTCGGGCGCGACGGCGACGGGGTGTTCCTCGACAATCGGCGGCACGCCGGTCGGGGTTCCAACGCCTGCCCCGATTTCGTCGGCGGGTGACAGCGACGCGAGACGCTTGCGCGCGCGCTCGTCGCCCTGGCGCGCCGCCGCCTGGTACCAGCGCACCGCTTCCTCGGCGTCGGCATCGCCGCCGGCGCCGGTATCGAACATCAGGGCC
>JACZUY010000145.1 GCA_022572945.1 Pseudomonadota bacterium | reverse complement strand
CCCTCGCGGCGGCGGGCGCGGACGTGGTGAGCGAAGACGTGCCCGAATTTGGCGAGGTCGAAGACCTGTTCGCCGAGTACGGTCCGCTGGTCGCCGCCGAGGCCTATGCCCGCTGGCACGATCTGGTCGACAGCCAGGCCGACAAGATTTATCACAATGTTCTCCAGCGCTTCTGGGCCGGGTCCGAGATCACCGTGGCGGCCTACGAGACCATGCGGCGGGCGCTCGATCAAATTTCGGCGCGGTTTCACGCCCGCCTGGCGCGACACGACGCCCTGGTCGCTCCGACCACCCTGATCGCGCCGCCGCCGATCGCCGATCTCGAAGCCGATGACGGCGCCTATATGGCGGCCAATAACGGCGCCCTGCACAACACCGTCTTCGGTAACGTGCTCCGGGTCTGCGCCATGACCCTGCCCTGCGGCGCCGACCCGGACGGCCTGCCGGTCGGGCTCATGCTGTTCGCCCGGCCCTTCACCGAGGCCGCCCTGCTCCGCCTGTCCGCCGCCTGCGAGCTGGCGATGGCCCCGATTCCCAAACCGACGCCCTCGGCCCTTACTTAACAATCGAATCGAGGAGTCCGACGTAACACTTGGATTCCGTGTGGAAATTTGCTATACGTTTCGATCCACGCCAGGATGGATTCGTATTACCGAGGAGGTTTGCTCATGGCCAGCCGCTCGACCGCCGCCGCCAAACAGACCCTGCTGCCGCCCGCCGCCGTCGCCTTTCTCAAGCGCCGGCTGATCGAACTCGCCGGCGGCGCGCTGGCCGCCGCCGCGGTGATTTTCGGCGTCGCGCTGATCAGTTTCCATGGCGCGGATCCCTCGCTCAACACCGCCGCCGGCGGCGAGACCGCCAATCTCATGGGCTACGCCGGGGCGGTGGTCGCCGATCTCGCCTTGCAGTCGGTCGGGCTGGCCGCCCTGCTGTTGATGGTCGCGATCCTCGCCTGGGCCTGGCGGCTCGCGACCCGCCATCACCTGCCGAAGCCCTGGCTGCGCCTGGGGTTGCTGCCGGTCTGCCTGATCGCCGCCGCGACCGGCTGCGCCGCCCTGCCGACGCCCGCGTCATGGCCGCTGGCCGCCGGTCTCGGCGGCGCCGTCGGTCTCATGGCCTTCAATCAGGCGATGGCCCTGCTCGCGCCGGTCGGCGGAACCGCGATCCATGTCGCTATCCTGGCCGCCGCGCTGACCCTGGCGACCCTGTTGCCGGTGGTCGGGCTGAGCCTCGCCGAATGGCGGGGTTTCGGCCGCGCCGTGACCGGCTTTCTGACCTTTCCCTTCCGCCTGCGGGAGACGTTTCGCGGGTGGCGCGATAAGGCGCCCAAGGTGGAGCGCGCGAGCCCGGACCGAATCACGCCGTCCTTGCGCGGCGGCGCCCGTCTCGGCGGCGCGGCGGCGGACAAACGTCAAAAACCGGCAACCGCCGCCCTGGTGGCGAAGCGCGACGCCAAGCGCGCCGCGGCCCGGCAGGAGACCCTCGATCTGCTGAGTCCGGGCGAATGCCAACTGCCGCCGCTCGGCGTGCTGACCCTGGCGCCCGATCAGGGCGACCGCCAGGCCAGCAACGACGAGGCGCTGGCCCAGAACGCCCGCTTGCTGGAAGCGGTGCTCGACGATTTCGGCGTGCGCGGCGAGATCGTCAAGGTGCGCCCCGGCCCGGTGGTCACCCTCTATGAGCTCGAGCCGGCGCCCGGCACCAAGTCGTCGCGGGTGATCAGCCTCGCCGACGACATCGCCCGCTCGATGAGCGCCGTCTCGGTGCGCGTGGCGCTGATTCCGGGGCGCAGCGTGATGGGTATCGAGCTCCCCAACAACCGGCGCGAGACGGTTTACCTGCGCGAGCTCCTGGCCTCGCCCGAGTACGAGGCGACGGCGGCGCGGCTCACGCTCGCGCTCGGCAAGAGCATCGGCGGCGCGCCCGTCATGACCGACCTCGCGCGCATGCCGCATCTGCTGGTCGCGGGCACCACCGGCTCGGGCAAGTCGGTGGCGCTGAACACGATGATCCTGTCGCTGCTGTACCGGCTGCCGCCCGACCAGTGCAAGATGATCATGATCGACCCCAAGATGCTCGAGCTTTCGGCCTACGACGGCATCCCCCACCTGCTCGCGCCGGTGGTGACCGATCCGCGGCAGGCGGTGGTGGCGCTCAAGTGGGTGGTGCGCGAGATGGAGAACCGCTACCGCGCCATGTCGGGGCTCGGGGTGCGCAACATCGCCGGCTACAACAAGCGGCTTGCCGACGCCCGCGGCGAACCGCTGACCCGGCGGGTGCAGACCGGGTTCGACGCCGATTCGGGCGAGCCGCTGTTCGAGGAAGAGGCGCTCCCCGCCGAGCCCCTGCCCCACATCGTCGTCATCGTCGACGAGATGGCGGACCTGATGATGGTCGCCGGCAAGGAGGTCGAGGGCGCGATCCAGCGTCTGGCGCAGATGGCGCGCGCCGCCGGCATCCACCTCATCATGGCGACGCAGCGGCCCTCGGTCGACGTGATCACCGGCACCATCAAGGCGAACTTCCCGACCCGCATCAGCTTCCAGGTGACGTCGAAGATCGACAGCCGGACGATCCTCGGCGACCAGGGCGCCGAGCAGCTCCTGGGCCAGGGCGACATGCTCCATCTCTCGGCCGGCGGCCGCATCGAGCGCGTCCACGGGCCGTTCGTCAGCGTGGCCGAGGTCGAGCGCGTCGCCGCCTTCCTGCGCGAGCAGGGCCGGCCCGACTATATCGACGCGATCACCGAAGACGACGACACGCCCATCCTCGGCGTCACCCCGGGCAACGGCGACGACATGCTCTACGACCAAGCGGTCGCGCTGGTGTGCCGCGAACGCAAGGCCTCGACCAGCTTCGTCCAACGGCATCTGCAGATCGGCTACAACCGGGCGGCGCGCATCATCGAGCGCATGGAGGCGGAGGGCGTGATCAGCCGCGCCAACCACGTCGGCCGGCGCGAAGTGCTTGCCAACGACATCGACGGCGATACATTGGGCTAATACCAGCGGTCACGATTATTGAGTCATCGTGACCGCTGGCAAGCGCGACCGCGCGCCGCCGCTTATGCGGCCAGGTTTTGGTCGATATAAGATTTGGGCTGCGCGCCGATTGAACGCCCATCGGTCATTCTCGATGAGCGATGTTATAAGTCGCCGCCGCCGGCGGCGGCCGCAACCATCCGACGGAGCCGCCGTGATCCGCAACATGCTGTCGCGCCTGATCGCGCCCGCGCTGTTAGCGGCGCTCATCGCCCCGGCCGCCGCCGCGACGCAAAGCGGCGACGACGCGGTGATCCGCCGCATCGAGGCCTACTTCAACGCCATCACCACGCTGCGCGCCGAGTTCCTGCAGGTGAACCACGACGGCAGCATCAGCGAGGGCGTGCTGTCGATCGCGCGGCCGGGGCGGATGCGCATCGAGTACGCGCCCCCCATGCAGATCGAGATCGTCACCAACGACGGGTGGATCACCTACTTCGATCGCGAGCTCGGCCAAGTCAGCCAGGCGCCGCTCAACGGCACCCACGCCGAGCTGTTCGTGAAGGAAAACGTGCGCCTCGAAGAGGCCCTCGAAGTGGTGGCGATCAAACACGACGCCGCGGCGTTGCGGATCACGCTGACGCGCCGCGACGACCCCGGCGAGGGGGCGCTGACGCTGGTGTTCAGCGACGACCCGCTCGAGCTGCGCCAGTGGATCGTCGAGGACCCGCAGGGCCTGATCACCCGGGTCACGCTGATCGACACCGAGTTCGGCGTCGTGCTCGATCCCGCGTTGTTCGCGGCGCCGGCGCCGTTCCCCGAGGACCAGCAGGAACGGTGACCCCGCAGGCGGGCGCGGACTGGCGGCGGCGCGTCTGGCGGCTCGCCGGGCCGATCATCCTGTCGAACGTGACGGTGCCGCTCCTCGGCGCGGTCGATACCGCGGTGGTCGGGCATCTCGAGCACGCCTACTACCTCGGCGCCGTCGCCGTCGGCGCGCTGATCTTCAGCTTCCTCTACTGGGGCTTCGGCTTCCTGCGCATGGGCACCACCGGGTTCACCGCCCAGGCCCACGGCGCCGGCGACGGCGACGAGGTGCGCGCGACGCTGGCCCGCGCGCTCGGCGCCGCGGTGGCGCTGGCGGCGGTGATCCTGGTGGTGCAGGCGCCGGTGCTCGCCGCCGCGATGGCGTTGATCGAGGCCGGCCCCGAGGTCGAGAGCCACGCCCGCGCCTACTTCACGATCCGCGTCTGGGGCGCGCCGGCGGCGCTCGGCAACTATGTGGTGCTCGGCTGGTTCCTCGGCGTCCTCAACGCGCGCGCCGCGCTTCTCCTGCAGGTCGCCATCAACGGCCTCAACATCGTGCTCGACCTGGCGTTTGTTGTCGGACTCGGCATGGCGGTCGAGGGCGTCGCGCTGGCGACGGTCATCGCCGAGTACGCCGGCCTTGCCCTGGGCCTGGTGATGATCCGGCGCGCGTTGCCCGCGGTCGGCGGCGTCTGGCGGCGCGGCCGCATCCTCGACGTGGCGCCGCTCAAACGCATGCTGCGGGTCAACGGCGATATCTTCGTGCGCACGCTGTGCGTGGTCTTCGCCTTCGCCTACTTCACCGCCCAGGGCGCGCGCATGGGCGACGTGACGCTCGCCGCCAACGCCGTGCTTCTCAACATGGTGATGTTCATGGCCTACGGGCTCGACGGTTTCGCCCACGCCGCCGAGGCGCTGGTCGGAAGCGCCATCGGCGCCCGCGACCGCGGCGCGTTCAGGGGCGCGGTGCGCGCCTCGACGCATTTGGCGCTGGCCACCGCCGGCGGACTCTCGCTCGCGTTCGCGCTGACGGGCGGGCTCATCATCGACGCGCTCACCGGCGTTGCGGCGGTGCGCGCCGCCGCGCACGAGGTCCTGCCGTGGCTGGTCGCGGCGCCGTTGCTCTCGGTGTGGTGCTACCAGCTCGACGGCATCTTCATCGGGGCCGTGCGCACGGGCGAGATGCGCAACGCCATGATCGTCTCGCTGGTGATTTACCTGGCGGCGATCGAGCTGTTCCAGCCGCTTCTCGGCAACCACGGGCTGTGGCTCGCGCTGATGCTGTTCATGGTGGCGCGGGGCGTAACCCTCGGCGCGCTCTATCCCCGCATCGAGCGCGGCCTCGCCGCCCGAGGCTAGGGCGAAATCAGAACGAGTGGAATCGTTCGGAATTCGCCAGCCCGCGCCCCCCTTGATCGCAATAAATGCGGGCCGTCGCGTATGCGACGAGAGCCTGCGTGGCGATTGAACGCAGTTCACCTTTACGCCGTAAAGGTGAACGAATAATGCTCTAGAAGCCTCGTCGCCGTGCTGGTCGGCGAGGGGCTCTCCGACCTGCGGCGTCTTGGCGCTCAAGATTCGTAACCAGCCCCGCTATGGTGATCGCATGATACCGGTTACCGAGTCGATCACCCTGTCCGAGGATGAGATCGAGGAGCATTTCATCCGCTCCCCCGGCCCCGGGGGGCAGCATGTCAACAAGGTAGAGACTGCCGTTCAGCTACGTTTCAACGCGGCCAACAGCCCCGCCTTATCCGAGGCGGTCTACGGTCGATTAATCGCTCTCGCCGGCAGACGCATGACGCGGGACGGGGTAATTATCATCACGGCCAGACGGTTCCGCAGCCAGGAACGAAACCGCCAAGACGCTTTGGACAGGCTGGTCGACTTGATCCGCCAAGCCGCCACCCCTATCAAGCATCGCAGGCCGACGAAGCCGCCCCGCGGGTCCAAGCAAAGACGCCTCGACACCAAGCGGCGGCGCAGCACCATAAAACACCAAGCGGCGGCGCAGCACCATAAAGAAGCGTCGCGGCACGGTTAGCCAACTCGACTGATAACCCACGCCTGTCGGACCCGGACGACGACTCCGGGCACCACGCGGACACAACGCATTGCGCTCGCAGCCCGCGCACACGCATCATCCTAA
>JACZUY010000144.1 GCA_022572945.1 Pseudomonadota bacterium | reverse complement strand
CGGGCGACCCCGATCCCCGCCGGGCCAAGGGTTACCACGGCGGCGCCCGGCGGCGTCGTCACCGCCACGCGTCGCCCCGCGAATGGACGAGGATCATCGAGAAGTACGGGGCGCGATGCCCCGCTTCGGCGAGCGGCGCGATGCGCTGCTCGGCCATGGTCGCGTGCTCGATGTAGCGCGCGCTTTTCCCAAGGCCGAGCCGGTCGAGCACGCGGCGCACCTTCTCCAGATGGCGACCGACCTTGATAATCGCCGCGGCGTCGATCCCGTCGAGGCGGCGCTCGAGCGTCGCCTCGGCCAGGGTCGCCGGCAGCACAATGAGCGTGTCGTCGCGCGCGGCGAGCGGCGCGCCGAGCGCCGCCGGGCAGGCGAGGAGCGAGCTCACCCCCGGCACCACCTCGACGCGGTGATCCGCCGCCAGCCGGCCGAAGAGATACATGAACGAGCCGTAGAAGAACGGGTCGCCCTCGCACAGCGCGGCGACGTCGCGCCCCGCCGCAAGATGGCCCGCCACCGCGCGCGCCGCGTCGTCGTAGACCGCGTCGATCGGGAAGCGCCCGGCGTCGAGCGGCATGCGGATGACGATCTCGGTCTGACCGCCGGGCAGGTGCGGCGCGGCGATCTTGCGCGCCAGGCTCGCGCCGTCCTCGGGCGCGGGATAGGCGACGACCGGGCACGCGCGCAGCAGCCTGAGCGCCTTCAGCGTAATCAGCTCGGGGTCGCCGGGACCGACGCCAAGGCCGTAGAGCGTGCCGGGCTCCGTCATGGCTTCGTCACGCTCCATTGGGTGACAGGCGCCAAGGACGACCATCCCGAAAAATCGCCGAGCGGCTTGGTGCGGGAAATTGCGATCCGCGTCAGGTCGCCGCCGACCTTCTCGCGCCAGTCGTCTACGACGCGCTCGCCCTCGACGGTGACGACGTTCGCGACCAGGCGACCGCCACTCGACAGCGCCTCCCAGCACGCCTCGACGAGCCCCGACTCGGTGACGCCGCCGCCGATGAACACCGCGTCGGGGGGCGCGAGGCCGGCGAGCGCGTCGGGCGCCTCGCCGGTGACGATCTCGAGTTGCGGCGTGCCGAGCGCGGCGGCGTTGCGCGCGATCATCGCGCACCGCTCGGGGCTCCGCTCGACGGCGACGGCCTCGGCGCCACGCGCCGCGCGCAGCCATTCGATCGCGACCGAGCCGCACCCCGCGCCCACGTCCCACAGCCGCTGGCCGGGAAGCGGGACGAGCGCGGCCAGCGTCGCCGCGCGAACCTCGCGCTTGGTGAGCTGGCCGTCGTTCTCGTACACCGTGTCCGGCAGCCCCGGCGCGCGCGTGTACGTCTTGGCGTCGGCGCCTGCGCGGCATTCGACGGCGACGATGTTGAGGTCGGCGGCGCGCCCCGCGTTCCAGCCGGCGGCGGCGCCGTCGATGCGGTTCTCGTTCGGCCCGCCCATGTGTTCGAGCACGGTGATCCGGCTCTCGCCGTAGCCGGCTTCGCCAAGCAGCGCCGCCATCTGGGCCGGCGTGTCGCCGTCGTTGGCGAGCAGCAGCAGCCGCGCGCCGGGGGCAATGTGCGCGCGCACCAGATCGAGCGGCCGGCCGTGCACGGTGAGCGCCTCGACCTCGGCGAGCGGCCACCCCAAGCGCGCGCAGGCGAGGCTGAACGACGACGGGGCGGGGATGATCGTCCGCTCTTCCGCCGGCACGCGGGGAACCAGCGTGACGCCGATGCCGTACCACATCGGGTCGCCGGTGGCGAGGACGCAGACCCGCGTTCCCCGCCGCGCCAGGACGGCGTCGACGGTCTCGGCGAGCGGGCTTTCCCAGGTCAGCCGCTCGGCCGGGTGGTCGCCGGAAATCATGGCCAGGTGGCGTGCGCCGCCGACCAGCGTCTCGGCCCCGGCGATGAGCGGACGCGCCGCCGGGCTCACGCCCTCGAGCCCGTCCTCGCCGACGCCGACGATGGACAGCCAGCGGCTCACGCGCCGGGCTCCGACGCGAGCGCGTTGACGGCGGCGGCGGCGAGCGCGCTTCCCCCGCGCCGGCCGCGGATGGCGATGTAGGGGACGCCGAGGCGGCTTTCGATCAGCGCCTGTTTCGACTCGGCGGCGCCGACGAAGCCCACCGGCATGGCGACGATCAGCGCCGGCTTGGGCGCGCCGGCGTCGAGCAGCTCGATCAGGCGGTAGAGCGCCGTCGGCGCGTTGCCGATCGCCACCACCGCGCCCGCGAGCGCTTCGCCCCACAGCTCGACCGCCGCCGCCGAACGCGTGGTCCCGATCGCGCGCGCGCGCTCGGCGACCCCCGGCCCGTTCAGCGTGCACAGCACCGCGTTGTCGGCGGGCAGGCCCGCGCGGATGACGCCGTGGACGACCATCTCGGTGTCAACCAGCACGGTCGCGCCCGCCCGCAGCGCCGCCCGGCCGGCGTCGCCGGCGCCGGGCGAGGCGGCGAGATCGGCGACGATTCCGGGCTCGCCCGAGGCGTGCACGAGTCGGAGCGCCACCTCGACGAGGTCGGCGGCGATGCCGGCAAGATCGGTTTCGGCGCGCGCGCACTCGCGCGAGACCCGGTAGATCTCGGCCGGGTCGCGCAGATAGTCGCGATCGGTTCGGAAGAGTGATACCGGCTGGGCCGAGACGCCAAGGATCCAGGCCTCCTCTTGTTCGACGGATGCGCGCTCATCGGCAGAGAGCGTCGGATCGCCGGCGAACAGTTCGGAAAGTCGGCCGGCTCGATCCGCCGCGGCCAAGCACTCGGCGGTGCCGACGACCTGGCCGGCGTCCTTCGGCTTATCGGGGAGCCGCTTACGCTCGAACAGAGACGGATAGATTTCGGCAAACACGACCTGCGCCGTGGGGTCGCATGACAGACCGGTCTCGAAGGGCCATATCGCGCTCAATTTGGCGAACCGCGGGTCGTTGCGGAGCTGCCAAACGCGTGGAATGCCGGTGAGCGTTTGGCTGCCGACCGAGCCTGCGCCTGCGAGTTTCCATACCGACTGGGTGGACTTTGCGCGGCGCTCACAAAGCCGCCATTCCGCAAGGTCACCCTTCCGGTGCGGTCGCCTTCCGCGGCGCAGGAGATAGCGCCGTAACTCCTCCCGCGTATTTCCCCAGAACGGAAAGGGCTCGCCGCTGAGACGTTGATTGAGTGTCTCGGCTACGGCAAACCGATTGTTGCAGTTCCGCTCGTCGTCCTCGATGAGGTCGGAGAGCATTTGCCAAACTTGTCGCCAGGGGACACCGCCGAGGCCCAGGCGCTGCGCCGTGCCGGCGGGATAGCCGAACGGGAAGTCAAACCCAAGTAGCACGCGCTGACCCGCCGCAGCGAGCGCGGCGAGGCGGTCGCCCAGCTCTTCGGTGGCCCGTGCCCGGGTGGCCGGATTTTCTATGGCCTCGAGGTCGATTTCGTTGCCGCGCCGGATGAGCAGCGCATACCAGATACTGTCCTTGCCCGACCGTGGTGAGCTCGCCCCGCTCCAGTCGACCATGAGATAGGCGTTGAATAGCGTCACGGCGTCATTTCCGGCTTTCAGTCGGCGTCCGAACGGTGGTGGTGGCCGTCGCCGTGGTGATGAGCGTGCGCGTGATCGGCGCCGATGCCCTCGACGTGGTGGTGGTGGCTCATCTGCGGCGCCCCGACCTCGTCCTCGAAGCCGATCATCTGCTCGCGGTACTTGCAGAGCTGGCAGTTCATCAGGTTCTGGCCCTCGAGGATTTCGCCCACCCGCTCGACGAAGGTGTCGAGCACGAGCGGGTGGTCGTTGAGGTATCCGGCGTTGACGAACTCGACCTCGGGATGCCGCGCCGCTGCCTCGTCGGTGTGGCGGTAGATGCGCTTGACCAGGACCCCGGTGAACAGGAAGTAGGGGAACACGATGATGCGCCCGAAGCCGAGCTTGGTCACCCGCTCCAGCGCCGCGTCGGTGCGCGGGAAGGTAACGCCCGAGTAGCACACCTCGGCCCAGCCGAAGCCCATGCCCTCCCACAACAGGCGCGCGACCTTGGCGACGTTCGAGTTGGCGTCGGGGTCCGAGGCGCCGCGTCCGACCACCACGAGGCAGGTGTCGGCGCGGCCGATGTGGTCGCCGGCCTTCGCTTCGGCGGCCTCGATGCGGTCGCGCGCGGCGCGCAGGAGCTTGAGGTCGACGGCGAGCTCGCGGCCGTAATCGACGCGCAGCCCCCGGTGCTCGGCGGCGTAGCGGTTGAGCACCGAGGGGATGTCGTTCTTGGCGTGGCCGGCGGCGAACAGCATTCCGGGGAGCGCGAGAATGCGCGTCGCGCCGCCTTCGCGCAGCTTGTCGAGCCCGTGGCGGATGATCGGCCGGGCGAACTCGAGAAAGCCGTGGGTCAACGGGTACTCGGGCAGGCGTTCCGCGAGCCCCGCGGCGACCCGCTCGAACTCGCGGATCGCGTCGACGTCGCGGCTGCCATGGCCGCAGACCATCACCGCCATGTCAGTCATGGGTGAAAACTCCTGCTGTGGGATACGGTTGAAACGCCTTGCGCGCCTCGGCGATTGACGCCCGCCCCGGCGCTCTCCATGCTCGCGCCATGCCCAGCCACGGCGCCCTCGCCGCGGGGCCCGGCCCGCTCGTTTTGTTGCTGTTCGCGCTCGCGCTCGACGCCTATATCGGCGACCCGCCGGGCGTCTGGCGCGTCGTGCCGCATCCGGTGGCGCTGATGGGCCGCGCGGTCGCGTTCCTCGACAAGCGGCTCAACCGCGCCGGGCGCGGCGAAGGCGCGCGCGCGCTGCGCGGGGTGATGGCGCTGGCCGTGCTCGTCGGGCTCGCCGCGGCGTGCGGCTGGGCGTTCTCGTGGGCCGCCGACGCGCTGATCCCCGGCATGAGGAAGTCGCTGGTGACCGTCGAGAACGGGCAGGTCGTCAGAACCTCGCATCTGAACGGTGTGTTGTTGACGCTGACACCGGCGGTCATCGATCGTGTCGGCGGATTCCAGATACTCCCCGGGCCGTGGGGACACACGCACGTGAACTGGACAAAGCGAATCGTCAAAGCCGGACTGGCGCCGTTCTTCGCCGACGTGTGCGATTCCAACCGTTACGTGGGCATCAACCGCTTCGGGGAACAGTCGGTGTTCTCCTCCTGCGAGAAGCAGCGATTCGCAGCGCAGAACCGCGTCCCGGCCGAGAATCTCTCGCGAATTCACTATTTCGTCGAGGAATGAAAAAGGGCCTAGGGCTAAGGGCCTAGGGCTAAGGGCTTAGAGCCGGCTCTCAGCTCTCGACCCTCAGCTCTCCGGAAGATTTCTACCGAAATAATCAGAATAGTTTATCCAATCCGAGTAATGCGACCGATTGAATAACACCAGCAATTGTGCTCTGCCGAGTTGCGCATCGCGTGCGGTGTGCCACTGCTGGCTTGCCCAGCAGTGCGAGTCGGAACACGCTTGCAAACACGGGCGGACAAGCCGCCCGTGGCATCCGGCGCCACGGCGCGGGATTGCCAACCGAATCGTCGCACTTCAATCAGTCATGCCAACGGCGAAACGAATTCGTCGTGGGAGTCGAGCCAAGTCCGTGGCTCTCTGAAGATGAAATCGTTAAGGAGAACTCTTCATGCGCAAGTATCGTAAGTGGGTCTTGACGCTGGGGATTATGGCGGCGACTCCCGGAATTGCCTCGGCTGCCAATCCGCTGGCGAAGTTTTTCCAGAGGAAATCACCTCGGCGGATCGCGACACAGACAAGCCGGACGACTGCTCGCGTCAGCAATCAGAAGGTTGCCGAGGATATTGCCGCCGCCCTGCGAACCGCGAAACTCAACGGTTACATGATGGACGTCGAGTTCGCGGACGGCGTCTGCACACTGATAGGAAAGATCGGAAACGCCGCACAGAAAGCCCAGGTAACGCGCGTCGTCCAGTCAGTGCGCGGCGTTCGTCGCGTGGACAATCAGTTGAGCCTCGTTCAGAAGTCGAAGTCCCCGTTTGCCGGTTTGAACTTCGGCAAGAAGCCGGTCAAGCAGGCCGATTACAAG
>JACZUY010000143.1 GCA_022572945.1 Pseudomonadota bacterium | reverse complement strand
ATACCAAGCGCGGGCGAAACGCCCTTGCGCGGATGGGCCGAGGGGCCAAGCCGTCGTAGGCTCGACCCCTCGCAGGAATTGGCTCCCCGGGCCGGACTCGAACCAGCGACCTAGTGGTTAACAGCCACCCGCTCTACCAACTGAGCTACCGAGGATCAGGTGCGCGGCGCGGCGCGCGCGGGTTATAGCAAACCGCGCCGCCGCGTGCCAGCGTTTCGTTGACACGACCAAGGTTACATCAAAGGAACCCGATATTTGCCCCACCGAAGGCCGGGCGCAACTCGCTCTTGGCCAGCGGCAAAAATCGCCGCGGTGAAATGGTCAATATCGGGTTCCTTTGGTATAAGTCGGTTCGCCGGTCGCCTTTCGGTCGTTTCACCGCGCGGCCGGAGCAAGGGGTTTCGTCATGCGCATTGCACCACGCTGGATCGGCATGCTCGCGGCGCTCGCGGTGCTGCTTTCCGGCGCCGCGCGCGCCGAGCTCGCCTCGCATCGCGCGGTGTACCGGATGACGCAGGAAACGACCAGAGCCGGGGGCGATATCGCCGGGGCCGACGGCGAACTGATGCTCGAGTTCATCGACGCCTGCGAAGGCTGGACGCTCGAACAGCGGATCGCGCTGACCATCGTCGGCGTTGACGGCGGCGAGATCGAATCGGTCACCACGTTCACCAGTTGGGAATCGAAAGACGGCGAACGCTACCGTTTCGAACAGAACACCCGCCACGACGGCGTCTCCATCGAAGAGCTGAGCGGGCGCGCGGCCCTGACCGCAACCGGCGGCGGCCGCGCCACGCTGACCAAGCCCGAGGCAATGAACATTCCGCTGCCGCCCGGCGCCATGTTTCCCGCCGACCATACCGCGCTGTTGATGGCCAGCGCCGAGGCCGGAAAGCGTTTCGTCGTGCGCACCGTGTTCGACGGCACGACGGTCGATAATCCGAACCGGGTGAGCGCCTTCATCGGCGCGTCCCGCGCCTTGCCGAGCCTGACCGTCGAAGACGCCGAGGTGCGGGTGTGGCCGATCAGGCTGGCGTTCTATTCGATGACCAAGCGGGAGCCCGATCCCGACGTCGAGATCGGCTTGCTGATGCAGGCCGACGGCGTCGCCCGCGCGGTCCAGCTCGATTACGGGACGTTCACGATGCGCGGCGAACTCACCGAATACGAGTCGCTCACGCCGATCGACTGCTAATATAAGGGCCGCGCCGAGGCCGGCTCAGGCCATCACCAGCGGCTCGCCGAAGCCCATTTCGCGGCGCTCGGATTCCAGCTCCTTGTATTGCCGTTGCACAACGGTGACATAGTCGCGGACGATGGGCGCGGCATCGCGTTTGCGGGCAAGCTGCATCTGAAACACCAGTTGGCTGCCGGTCCGGAACATCATTTCGGCGCTGATCAGATAAAATTCCCACATGCGGCAGAAGCGCGCGTCGTACATCGCCGCGATCTTGTCCCGGTTGGCCTCGAACCGCCGGCCCCACTCATTCAGGGTCTTGGCATAATGCACGCGCAGGAACTCGAGATCCGTGACCCAGAGACTGTGCCGTTCGACCGCCTCGAAGACTTCCGACAACGCCGGCGAGTAACCGCCGGGGAAGATATATTTGCGCAGCCAGGGGCTGGTCGTTCCCGGCGGGCTCATATGGCCGATCGAGTGCAGCACCACCAGCCCGTCGTCGCTCATCAGCTCGTTGATCCTGGCGAAGAACTCTCCATAGTGGCGGACGCCGACATGCTCGAACATGCCGACGGAAACAATCCGGTCGAAGCGGCCGGCCACGTCGCGGTAGTCGCCAAGTTCGAAGCGGACCCGGTCGGCGAGCCCGGCCCGCCGGGCCCGTTCGCTCGAGAATTCGTGCTGCTCCCGCGACAGGGTGACGCCGACGACCTCGACGTCTTCGATGGCCGCGAGATAAAGCGCGAGGCCGCCCCAGCCGCTGCCGATGTCGAGGATTTTGAGGCCGGGCCGCAGCGCGAGCTTCGCCGCCAGCAACCTTGACTTGTTGCGTTGGGCGTCTTCCAGGCTTTCGCCGTCGTCGAGGAAATAGGCGCAGGAATAATGCATGTCCTCGTCCAGGAAGAGGGCGTAGAAGTCATTTCCCAGATCGTAATGGTGGGCCACGTTGCGTTGCGCCCTGCCCACCGGATTGGCCTGCTGGAACCTTTTGAACAGCCGGGAAACCCGGCGCAGGACCCGCTGCAACGGATAGGAGCCGAGCGCCAGCCGGTTGATCGAAAACAGCGTCAGGAAATCGCGCAGGCTGCTATCCTCGAAGCTCAGGCTGCCGTCCATATAGGCTTCGCCGGCGTGCAGTTCGGGATTGAAGAAGAGCTTGCGGTAAAGCGAACGGTCGGTGAGGCGCATGGTCACGTCGAGGCCGGGGCGGCCGGAAAACACATGCACCTCGCCGTCCGCATCGATCACTTTCAAGGTGCCGATGCGGACAAAGGACTCGAGCATGTGCGACAAGGGGAACATCGGCGCGCCCTCGTTCTCTGCGGCTTGCGGGCCGCCCCCGCGCGGCCGACCGGATCGCCGGTTAGCATAATCCGCTTTCAGGGACGATCAAAGCCGCGAGAACCGCTCCTCGGCCCCGCCGTGCCGCTAACCGTCGGTTTTCTCGGGCCACAGCCAGGCGGCGCCGCGCGCGCCGCTGGCGTCGCCGTGCCTGGCGCGCACGAGGCGCGTATCGACCCGGTCCGAGAACACGTAACGCTCCCAGCGGGCGGGGGCGCCGGCGTAAAGGCGCGCGATGTTCGAGACCCCTCCGCCGAGTACGATCACGTCGGGGTCGAGCAGGTTGATCACCGTCGCGAGCGACCGCGCGAGCCGGTCCTCGTAGCGCGCCATCGCCGCCTCGGCGCGGTCGTCGCCGTCGGCGGCGCGGGCGGCGATCCCGGCGGGCCCGAGCGCCTCGCCGCCGTCGTCCCGATAGTCGCGGGCGAGACCCGGGCCGGAGAGGAAGGTCTCGATGCAGCCCCGCATGCCGCAATAGCACGGCGGGCCGGGCCGCTCGTGATCGGCCGGCCACGGCAGCGGGTTGTGACCCCATTCCCCGCCGACCGCGTTGACCCCCGTCAGCACGCGCCCGCCGGCGACGACGCCGCCGCCGACGCCGGTGCCGAGGATGACGCCGAACACCACGTCGGCGCCGGCCGCGGCGCCGTCGATCGCCTCCGAAAGTGCGAAGCAATTGGCGTCGTTGGCGAGACGCACGGGGCGGTCGAGCGTGCGGGCGAGGTCGCCCGCCAGCGGCCGGTCGATGAGCCACACCGAATTGGCGTTCTTGATGCGCCCGGTGACGAGCGATTCGGCGCCCGGAATTCCCACGCCGACGCTGCCGCTCCGGCCGAGCCCGGACTCGATGCCGTGCACCAGGCCGGTGATGGCGCCAACCGTCGCCTCGTAATCGTCCCTGGGCGTGGCGGCGCGGCGCTCGGCGAGCACCGCGCCCGCCTCGCCGAGCGCGATCGCGGCGATCTTGGTTCCGCCGACGTCGATGCCGATGCGCACGATCAGTATCCCCGGGCCTTCAATTCGGCCTCGATCAGCAGCCGCGCAGGCTCGATCCGCGGCGCGGCGATCTGTTGGGACACTTCGGTGGGCGGCGGCGCGTCGTCCATGGTCATCGCGCGGGAAAGAAGGTCGGTTTGGTTAGGCGGCACGCTAGCCCCTACCTGGTCCGGCTCCGGGCTTTTAACGCCAGACGGCCCCGGTAACCATACGTTAACTCTTTTGCGGGAAAATAAATGGCTGGGGCGAATGACAAGATAAGCAACTGATTCGGCTGATTCGGCGCGCCCGCCCGCGTACGGGCCGGACCTGTCGCCCCGCGGGTAGAGAGGTCGTGATGAAAAATACCGTGCTCATCGTCGAAGACAACGTGCTGAACTTGAAGCTGTTCAATGACTTGCTCGAAGCGCACGGGTACGCAACGCTGCAAACAAATTCGGGTCGGGAAGCTCTTGCCCTTGCCAAGAAACACAGCCCCGACCTTATCATCATGGACATTCAGCTACCCGAAGTCTCGGGGCTCGAGGTGACGCGGTGGATCAAGGACGACGCCGGCACCAAGCATATTCCCGTCATAGCGGTCACCGCCTTCGCCATGAAGGGCGACGAGGAGAAATTCCGCAACGGCGGCTGCGAAGGATATTTAGCCAAGCCCATTTCAGTGAGCCATTTCATCGAGACGGTGGAACAATACGTCGGTCAGGCATGACATGTCGGCGCGCATTCTGGTGGTCGATGACCAGCCGCTCAACGTCAAGCTTCTGGAAGTCAAGCTATCCACTGAATACTACGAGGTCATAACCGCCACCGACGGCGAGGGCGCGCTGGCGACGGCGCGTGCGGCGCGCCCCGACCTGATTCTCCTCGACGTCATGATGCCGGGCATGGACGGCTTCGAGGTCTGCCGGCGACTCAAGGCCGATCCCGCACTGATGCACATTCCCGTCGTCATGGTCACGGCGCTCGACGGGGCGCGGGACCGAGTCCGGGGACTCGAGGCCGGCGCCGACGATTTCATCACCAAGCCGGTCAACGACGTGTTGCTGTTCGCGCGCGTCCGCTCGCTGCTCAGGGTCAAGCTCACGTTCGATGCGTTGCGAACGCGGAATCACACCAGCATCCAGCTCGGCGCGCTCGACCCTGACGGCGCCGCCGCCGACGGCGGCGCGGACGCCCGCATCCTCGTCATCGAGGACAATCCGCCCGACCGTGACCTGATCGCGGGCGTGCTATCGGGGGAACACAGCGTCACCTGCATTTCCGGCGCGGAGGCGACCTCGACCGCCCTGGCCGACGCGGGGCACGACCTGGTCATCGTCGATCTGCGGCTCGATGACGTGTCGGGGCTGCGCGTTTGCTCGCGGTTGCGAAGCCGTGACGCAACCCGCAACGTGTCGCTTCTGATGCTGGTCGAGGAAAGCGATCTCAACCTGCTGGCGAAAGGCCTCGAGATCGGCGTCAACGACTATCTCGTCAAGCCGATCGACGGCAACGAGCTGATCGCCCGCGCCCGCAGCCAGATACGCCACGCGCGCTATCAGCAGCGCCTGCGCAGCGCCTACGAGCGGTCGATCTCGATGGCGTTCACCGACAGTCTCACGGGTCTTTACAACCGCCGTTACCTGACCGCGCATCTATCGGTGTCGCTCGAGCGCCTCGCCGGCGAGGAAAAGTCGCTCGCCGTCGCGGTCATCGACCTCGACCACTTCAAGGCGATCAACGACGCCCACGGTCACGCCACCGGCGATGCGGTGCTGCGCGAGCTGGGCGATCTGCTGCGCCGGTCGATTCGCGTGAGCGACCTCGCGGCGCGGATCGGCGGCGAGGAGTTTGTCATCGTCATGCCCGCCGTCCAACTATCCACCACCCGGTCGATCATCACGCGGTTGCGCGCGGAGATCGCGGCAACGGCTTTTGCCACGTCCCATGTCGATGGAGGCGTCAGCATGACCGCCAGCATCGGGCTGGCGATGGCGAACGGGCCGGACGACGTTGCCGAGACTCTTCTCGCGCGCGCCGACGGCGCGCTCTACGAGGCCAAACGCGGGGGCCGCAACAGGATCGTCGCCGCGTCCCGCGCGGGAAAATAAAACGCCGCCCGCGGGCGGCGCCGTGGTCCGGCAACGCGCCCGAACTTACTTGAGCTTGACTTCCTTGAACTCGACGTGCTTGCGCGCCACCGGGTCGTACTTGCGGAACGAAAATTTATCGGCGGTGTTACGCGGGTTCTTCTTGGTGGTGTAATAGTAACCCGTGCCCGCGGTGCTCTCGAGCTTGATCAGGATCGTATTCGACTTGGCCATGGCGCGCCAGGTGGTTCGGGGTTGGTCGCGATCGAACGAGGCGCGCACCATATCGGTCCCGGCCCGCCTGTCAAGCGCCGCCGCGCCGCCGCCGCGAGCGCGGCGTCATACCGGCGAGCCCACGAATGGACTCAGCCTAATGTTCGCTCAGGCGCCGGGCGGGGCCATCCGGCCCCG
>JACZUY010000013.1 GCA_022572945.1 Pseudomonadota bacterium | reverse complement strand
GCGCACTCGCGGAGCCGGTGGAACAGGAACCACGCGGTTTCATAGTTTGTCCCGATCATGCGCTGTAGCTGTAGGGCGCTCATGCCCTTCTTACTGGACGCCATGAGTTGCGCCGCCAGCACCCAGATTGACAGGGGAACGTGCGAGCGCTCCATGACCGTGCCGATGGTTACGGTGAAGGGCTTGCGGCAGTCCTTGCACTTATGAACGCCGGGGCGGGTGCTCTTGCCCTTGAGTTTGGTAATCCTATCGCCAGTGACGCCACAACGCGGGCAGTAAGGGCCATCGGGCCACAACAGCGCCTCAAGATGCTCACGCGCCTTGGCGTCATCGTGATAGATGGGATTGCGTAGATCGAGTTTTGATTTAGTCATCGGGCTGTTCCTCAATGGTGAGGACATTCTAAACTTTGCTGCTTGGTACGTCAACCGGATAGTTCCCAGATTATTTGGAAGATTCCGAAATCTTACCTTCGGATATACGTTATGAGCGTATAGGTCATACAGAACGACACGATTCGAAATTAAGAAAAAGAACTAAGTATGATGTGGCAAATTCTTTTGTTACCTATTTAATAAATGATGTATTGGGAGGAACTGAAGCAGTTAGAATAAGTAATTTTATGGAGTTTTATATGCAGAAAGTTTACAATGATTCTACACTTACAAAACATTTTGGTAAGTCGTTCCAGGAATTAGAAGATGGGTGGTATAAAATGATACAAACAAGATATGGGTTTATATCGCATATCCCAGAAGTAGTAGCCAAATCTGACAACGAAATAAGATTGCGTAGCAATTTTCCGACGCAAGATATACAAGATATATACGACGCTGCGAAGGCACATTGCGCGACTTACGGCAAAACAAATTACTTAATGAGCAATGCTGAGAGTGACGGCTTTTATACATTTAGCTGTAATTAGGTGACTGCCAACTTTACATCTACCGTTCCGCCAAACTCCTGATCGCTTTGCTGACCAGTGTTGCTTCTTCCTCCTAAATCCTAATTCTTTGGGCCTTCTTATGAGATCGAATAATGGCGTAGATATCCGCGACGGCGCTCGGCGCGCTATGCTGGGCGTCATGGTCCGAGCGTCGCTCGCGGCTGCCGCCGCGCTGTCGTTGTGGTTCACCGTCCCCGCCCGGGCGGCCGAGCCGGTCGATCTGGCGCTGGTGCTCGCGGTCGATTCGTCGTCGAGCGTCAATTACGACGAGTTCCACCTTCAGATGGGCGGACTCGCCGACGCCTTCCGCGACGGGGCCGTGCTCAACGCGATCAAAGCGGCGGCCCCCAACGGCATCGCGGTCACGCTGGTCCAGTGGTCGAGCCCCGACCGCCAGGCACTGGCGTTCGGCTGGACCGAGGTGCGCGACGCGGCGTCGGCCGAGGCGGTCGCCCGCATGATCGACCTTACGCCACGGCTGGTCGACGGCGGCGGGACGGCGATCAGCGACGCGATCGATTTCTCGATCCGGCTCCACGACGGCGTCGCCGCCGCGCGGCGCGTGATCGACGTCTCGGGCGACGGGCGCAACAACATGGGCAGCACCACGACGGCGACGTCGCCGCTGCCAGCGTCGCCGCGCGCGGCGGCGGCGGGCATCACGGTGAACGGCCTCCCCATCCTCAACGAAGATCCGGCGCTCGATGGCTATTACCTGTCGCGCGTCATCGTCGGTGCGGACGCGTTCGTGCTCGTTGCCGACGACTACGAGGACTTCGGCCGCGCGATTCGCCTGAAACTGATCACCGAGATCACCGGCGCGCCGATGGCCCTGCTTCCCGCACCCGCGACGCTCGCCGACCTCGATCCGCGCGACCCGCCTCTGTGATTGATTCTGCTTTTAAGGAACGGCGCGATTTTGACTGGTCGGCCGGTGCTCCGGCGCGGCGTTCAGCACGAGCTCCTTGTACGCCGCTCCTTCGACGGGATTGTGGCAGTAGGGCCCGATGTCGGTGAAGCCGAGGTCGTCGTACAGCGCGCGCGCCGCCTCCATCGACGGCAGGGTATCGAGCCGCATGCGCTGGTAACCGATCGCGCGCGCGGCGGCGATCGCCGCCTCGGCGAGCGCACGGCCGAGATTGCGGCCGCGGAACGCGGGGCGTACGTAGAGCCGTTTGATCTCGCAGACGCCGTCGCCGAGGTCGCGCACGCCGACGCAGCCCGCCACCGCGCCGTCGTCGCGGGCGAGCAGGAGCCGCCCCGAGGGTGGCGCGTAGCAGCCCGGCAGCGCGGCGAGCTCTTCGTCGAAACCCTGGAAGCAGAGACTGAAATCGAGCGACTCGGCGTACTCGAGGAACAGCGCCCGCGCCTCCTCGACGTCCGCCGCGCTTTCGGCCTGATAGATCGTCGTCATCGCCGTCCCTCGTCGCCGCAGCATACGGCCGCGCCGGCAGCCGCACCCTCTCTTACAAACAATTAATTGGGGTCAGACCCCAATTACGGACCATCGACCAGGCCTCTCGACGCGAGGTCGGCCAACAGCCTGGCGACGTCCCGCTTGATCCGTTTCCTCGAGACCTCGGGAAAGGCCTCGTGCAGGAGACCGACGGCCTCCTCGAGGCGGATCGGCTGGCCGAGCAATCGCCAAAGCGCCACGCCGACCGGGTTGAGATGGTAGATCGCCTCGCCGGCGGGGTTGACGAGAAACAGCTCGTCGTCGACCAGATTCTCGACGATCCCCGGGTTCCGCCGGAAATGCTCTTTCGTCGCCTCGTCATTGGGCGCGCCGGGCGAGACGGTCGAAGGCGTCGGGCGCGCGCGCTTGGCGGGGCGGCGACGTGACGGCCAGCGCTTGAAGCTCTGCTTCAGCAGTTCGGCGGCCTCGGCGGCGGCATCGTAACGGAGCCTGAAACACCGCGCGTCGCCGACCACGTCGTGCAGGCGGTCGAGGATGTCCACGGCCCGGACCTCGTCCGCGAAATTCCGCAAGATCACCCGCTTCAGCATCTCGCTCTTGCTCACCGGCGCAAGCTCGGGCCCGGCGCCCGCCTCGCGGCGGAGAAGGACGAACGCGCCGATCGGCGCTTCTTGGCCCAACGGCGCCAGGGTCCCGGCGTCGAGATCGAGGTAAGCGTAGCGCCGGTTGCGCAGCCCGGAGCGGCGCCGCACGAAATCCCGAAACGCGGCGTCGGCGCCGTCCGGAAGCGGCAAACGCAATCGCGGCAGGATGCCGGGCGCGACGCCGCGGTTGGCCCGCTCGTCGATGGGCAGAACGTCGTCGGCGTAAACCCGCACCCCGGCCGCCGCGAGGTGGGCCGAAAGCACGCTCTTCCCCGCCCTGTAGCGGCTCGGAAAGACGACCAGCCGGCCGGCGAACTCGGCCGCGGCGGAATGCAGGCACAGCAGGGACGGTTTGGCAGCGATATACGCCTTGATCAGATCGACGATGAAGCTGCAGACCGCGTCGACCTCGTCGCTGTAGACGTCGCGCGACGGCCGCCACGGCGACTCGAGGCCGTAGCCCCCGGCGGTCTTGCGGATGGTGATGATCGGCGGCGATTCGGGCGAAGCCGGGACCTCGGCGAATCGCCAGCCGCGAAGCACGGCGGCGATGCGCGCCGCCAGGTCGTCGCAGCCGATCAGCGCGACCGGCCGGGAAATTTCTTCGAAGGCAAGCAGCATCGCCGGCATCGTAGCCGGCGGACCCCGCGCAGTCACGCCGCCGGGGGCCGCCAACGATCGCTGGCGGCCCCGAAGCGGCTGATGGCCGCGACGGCGCCTACGCCGCAACGACGCTTACACTTACGGCGTTCCGCCTCCGCCTGGGGGCGGCGGTGGCGAAATGACCGCGTCGAGATCGGATTGCGCCTGGGCTAGGGCCGCGTCGAGATCGGATTGCGCCTGGGCCAGGGCCGCGTCGAGATCGGACTGAGCCTGCGCAAGGGCAGACGTGAGGTCTGACTGCGCCTGGACCGGATCAACGCCCGCGTCGATCGCCGCGTCGAACGCCTCGTTGGCGTCCTCGACGGCTTGTTCGTAGGCTTCGGTGATCGTTTCGGAGGCTTCCTCGAAGGACTCGTTGGCGTCCTCGACGGCTTCCGCGTAGTTTTCCTGAGCTTCCTCCTGGGGTTCCGATGGCGCCGAGGGCTCCGAGGGCGCCGAGGGCGCCGATGGCTCCGACGCACTT
Organism: Pseudomonadota bacterium; assembly: GCA_022572945.1. Classification (GTDB taxonomy): domain Bacteria; phylum Pseudomonadota; class Alphaproteobacteria; order JAAXGF01; family JAAXGF01; genus JACZUY01. Next base: position 18,554 of record JACZUY010000013.1, on the reverse strand, counting down.
GACCCAGCCGAGGCGCCATCGGAAGCGCCGCCCGAGCCACCGCCCGAGCCGCCGCCCGACCCGCCACCGTGGCCCGAGCCACCGCCGCCCGAGCCGCCGCTGCCACCAGGCGAGGCACGTGCCGCCCGGCTGAGCGTGAGAACAACAGGAGTCACGTAGGCGATGGAAAGGCCTAGGCCCAGCCCGGCGAGAGCCCTTCGCCGGGTGACCTCGGCTACAGAATCGCCGATATCAAACACGCGATCGAATCTCATTTTCGGGTACTCCTGTTGTTACATACGGCGACCCGTCGCCATGGTTAGATTTCGCCAGGAAATTCATCTCGCCACACGCTTCGAATCGTCTGTATTCCAACTCAACAACGTTCGCGACAACGATAATCATCCACTCGATTACTTAAAAAAATACGAAGTCGACGAGTCGCCGCCGACCCTGAGACTGCAAGCGTCGGCGATCCGGCCGCCGCACGGGTCGAACGCCGCGACGCCGACACCAGCTACGTACCGACTAGGGAGACCTGAATAAGATCGCGAGGGAGCTTGGTTCGGCGTCACCCCACAGGCTCACGGTCAGCCCCGCCAAGCGGCACAAACCGGAATGACGCGTCAACAACAGTCGTTTTTCCGCTTGCGGCTACCAATTCCCGACGAGAGCGGCCTCTTCATCCGGCGAAATCAAGATCATCTCATCCAGTCGCCCGACGGGAGTTTCATCAGCGCCGTCTCCACCGCCGCCGCCCTTTGTGCCGTCATCTCCGCCGCCCTTTGAGCTGTCGTCGCCGCCGCCGCCGCCTGAACCGCCACTACCGCCCGAGCCACTACTGCCCGAACCACCGCCGCCCGAGCCGCCACCGTGGCCCGAGCCACCACCGCCGCCCGAACCACCGCCGGAACCGCCGCCGCCCGAGCCACTGCCCGAGGCGGCGTGCGCCGCTCGGCTGAGCGTGAGAACAACGGGCGTCGCGTAAGCCACGGAAACGCCGAGGCCGAGCCTGGCCAAAGCCTGCCGCCGGGTTAGCTCGGTTGCAGAATCGCCGATATCAAACGTGCGATCGTTTTCCATTTTCGAACACGACTCTTAGGATACACCCGTCATGATGGTCACATCTCGCCCGCAACGCCACCCTGTCCCACGCTTTGAATTGACCACATCTCATCGGCCTCGATTAACTCGATTAAACCGTCGCCTTCGGCGAACGCCTGGTTCTACACTAACAACGCTTGAGGACTCGCATTTCATCCCGGCAAGATCGAATAATGTGGCGGGCGGCGCGGCCGCCCGACGGGACCGCGGCGCTCCACTCGGTTGATCGTCGCCGGCGAGCATGGATTAAAATCGTTGTCCCAAACGTTGTCCCATTAGAACGCGTATGTATGGCACAGTCTGCTCTTGACGAAAGAACGCGCAGGGAATTGATCGCGCTTCTTCCCCGGTTCCGGCGATTCGCCTGGGGGCTGACCGGCGGCTCTTTGGATGACGCCGACGACCTGGTGCAGGCAGCCTGTGAACGCGCGATCGCGCGGATCGATCAGTGGGAGCCAGGGACCAGGCTGGACAGCTGGATATTTCGGATCATGCAGACGATTCACATCGACCAGATTCGCTCCGAAGCTCGACACGCCCGCCACTTGCAGACGGTCGAAACCGTGTCCGAGGCAAGTTTCGACGGCGCGCGGGAGGCCGAGAACTATTTGACGCTGGCCGCGGTCAGGAAAGCCATCAACACGTTATCGGAGGAGCAGCGCGCGGTCGTCATGCTGGTTTGCGTCGAAGGATATTCGTACAAGGAAACGTCGGAGATTCTCGAGGTCCCGATCGGAACGGTTACAAGCCGCCTGACGCGGGCGAGGGCCGTGCTCCAACGCCGCGTCGGGGGGATGTCCGGCGCGGTTGACGCCGTGCCCGGCTGAAGCTGGCGACTGAGGCGATGGGAGATGACTCCGTGACAAGGTTCGATGAAGCGACGCTGGCGGCCTACGTCGACGGCGAAGTCGATGATGAAACCGCCCGCGAGGTGGAACTGGCGCTGGAACGCGACACCGAGTCGCAGGCGTTCGTGCGTGGTGTCCGGGAAAGCACTGCACTCGTCCGGGTCGCCTTGAACGAGGCGCTTCACAAACCCGTGCCCGAAAGAATTCTCGCCGTGCTGGAGGCTCCTGCGGACACCGGGCGCGGCTGGCTCCGTGGCGCCGCGCAACGCCGGGCCGCGCTCGCCGAATGGCGTTTCGCGCTTCCCTTGGCGGCCACCTTCGTCACGTTGATGATCGGGCTTGGCGGAGGATACGTGATCGCGGACTGGCGAACCGAACAGAATGCCCTCGTCGCCGAACGATCCCGTGCGCTCGTGCAAACCATGGTTCAACGCATGGTGGCCGAAGCCCTCGAGAACGAGCTCAGCGGCAGCACGGTGATTTGGAACGATCCCGGGACCGGCGCTTCGGTGTCGGTCACCCCGGTGCGCACGTACCGCCAAAAGAACGGCCGGTTCTGCAGGGAGTTCCGCTTGGAGATGACGCATATGGGCGTCCTGCGAACCAGACACGGTCTCTCGTGCCGCTCGAGCGAGGGGGTTTGGGAGACCACGCACATCCTCCCGGACGGCGAGATAGACGGAATCTGACCGGCGCACCCTGGCCGAATGCTAAAGTAACGATCGCACAAACGATCGCATCCCCGACTGATACCAGCGAGCGCATGTTCTGACACATGTGCCCGCTGGCAAGCGCGCCGTATTGATCACAACAAGAGGGGCGCCGCGCCCCCTGGCGCGATAGCCAAGGGGCCGGATGGCCCCGCCCGGCGCCTGAGGGAACATTGGGCGAGTCCATTCGTGGGCTCGCCGGTATGATGCGCTTCCGGGCGAGTCGGAAGCGCGAATTGCGGGACCATGAGGCGATGGGCGTGGGGAGTTTCAAGGCGCGTCGTTCGGCCCCTAGGATGCGGGTCGAACTCGCGTCTTCGGTCGTCGCGGGCGCGTGCAGGAGCGCAATTTTCTCGGTCGCCTTGTTGATCGGCGGCGGCGCGAGCGGCGAGCCGGTTCGGGAACTTCCGCCCGCCAATCTTCCCGTCTACGAATTGGGGGACACGTTCATCTACTCCGACGGGCGGGTCGAAACCGTCGTGAGCGTCGATGGAGAACGGATAACGTGGTCGAATAACCAGGGGCTTCGGTACACCAGCTGGCGCAACTTCATTCTGCCCCGACTGAGCTGGGATGGCGAAGCCACGTCCGGCAAGCGGCAAGTCGGGGCCCCGCCCGATGCGCTGTGGCCGCTACGGGTCGGCGGCTCGCTGTCGTTCCGTTCCACGGCGACCGTCGCACAGATCGACGACGGCGCCAGCGACACCATCTCGAATGACTGGAAATGCCGCGTCGGAAGCGCCAAGACGGTCGAGGTCGCGGCGGGAACGTTCGACACGTTCCAAGTATCGTGCGACCGCCACGCGCGCTTCGGCGCCTTTCTCCAGGAACGAATCTGGTATTACGCGCCCGTGCTCGGACACTACGTGTTGCGGATTGATAATTTTAGCCGCGAAAGCTCCAGGCGGGTCGAGACGCTGGCTGTCCGGCCCGGTTTACGCGCGCTTTCGGAAAGCGCCCGTGGCGAGGTCGAAGAGAGCTTCCAGACCGCGCTGGAAACTCAGCTCAGCGGCTCGGCCACCGTTTGGCGAGACGGCGAAACCGGCATGGCCGTCCGCGTCCGCCCTGTCGCCACGTTTCGACTGTCGAGCGGAGCGTATTGCCGGCGGTTCGTCCAAGAGATCAACTCGGGCGGCCAGGACCGCACATTCGCCGGAATCGCGTGTCGCGATGCAACCGGGAACTGGCACGTACCCCAACGCTGACGAGCGCAGGGAACCATCTGGCGCGTAATCCGAACGATTCCGTTCGGATTACGCGCCAGCCCGCGCCCCCTTTGATCGCAATAATTGGGGGCCACCGCCCCTGCGGCGGAAGCCTGCGTGGCGCTTGAACGCAGTTCACCTTTGACTTGAGCAAAGGTGAACGAACAATGCTTCAGTTAGTCAGTCCGAACCACGGGCGCAGGCGAACGCCGATCCAGCTGCCGGCGATCGCGCAAACGATCCACAGCCAGCCGTGCAGGCTGGTCGACGCCACGCCCGAGAAGAACGCGCCGATGTTGCAGCCGAACGCGATCCGCGCGCCATAGCCCATCAGGAGTCCGCCAATCGCCGCGGCGAGCAACGACCGCGGCGGCAGCCTGAGGACCGGCGCGAACTTGCCCGCGAGCCCCGCCGCGGTGAGCGCGCCGAGGATGATGCCGATGTTCATCACCGAGGTGATGTCCTCGAGGACGCCGCGGTCGAGCGCCCGTTGCGTGAACCCGCCGGTCCAGAACGGACTCGTCGACGGGTCCCAACCCACCGCCGCGGCCGCCTTCGCGCCCCACAGCGTGAACCCCCAGGTGATCGTCCACGGATGACCGGCGACGACGAGCGTCACCCAGTTGAGCCCCGCCAGCAGCCCGGCGCTCAACAACAACGGCCACGGCCCTCTCAGCAGCCGGCGCCAGGTGAACCCGTCGCCCCACAGCGGCCGCTGGTCGGTTCCCCCCGCCCACCGCCGCAGGCCGAACCAGATCGCGGCGAGAACGCCGAGCTGGAGCGGCAGGGCGACCCCCCACCCGAGCTCGCGCGCCAGCGAGATGCTGCCCCAGCCCGGCGCCTGCCGCCAGAACGGCATGTCGAGGCTGGCCCAGAACCCGCCCGCGCAGAACGCCGCGAGCGTCATCAGCATGCGCGTCGAGCCGCCGCCCACGGTATAGAGCGTGCCCGAGCCGCAGCCTCCGCCAAGCTGCATGCCGAGCGCGAACAGGAAACTTCCCACGGCCACCTGGACGCCGACGGGCGCGACCGCGCCCACCACGCGCTGGCCGAATATCTCGCCCTGCGCGAGCACCGGGGCGAACAGGAGCATCGCCGCCGCGAGCATGATCAACTGCGCGGTCACGCCCGAGATCTCGCGGCGCACGATCGCGTTGCGGTACGCCGCGGTGAAGCCGAACGCGGCGTGATAGAGGCTCACGCCGAGCATCCCGCCGACCAGCAGCAACACGCCGCGCCGCCAACCGTCGGCGCCGAGGAACAGCGCGCCGGCCGCCAGCGCGGCCGCGCCGACGCCCGCGAGCGCCCATTGCACGGGCAGGCGCGGCGGCTCGCCGACGGCGGTGGCGGAGACGGCCACGCCTTACACCGACGTAAGCTCGGGGCGCAGCATCCAGGCGATCTCCCAGCCGCCCTCCTCGCCGCGCTCGAGACACAGCATGCCGCCGGGCCGAAACGCGGCGACGCCGGGATCCTCCCGCCCCGCCACGAGTCGCGCGGCGAGCCTGCCCATGAACGGCAGATGACCGACGAGGACGACGTCGTCGGTCCAGCCGGAAGCCTCTTGCGCGACGTCGCCGGTCGGATCGTTCGGGGCGAGGCCAGAGCGGCCCTCGCACGCCCCGCCCAGCGCCCGGGCAAGCAGCTCCGCGGTCTGCCGCGCCCGCGTCTTGCCGCTGTGCAGGACACGCCGGGCGCGCACCCCGCGCTTGGCGAGGAAGTCCGCCAGCCGCTCGACGTCGGCGCGCCCCGGCCCGCTCAGCGGCCGGTCGGGATCGCGCTCCTTGGGCAGCGCCTCACCGTGCTGCACGAGATAAAGCCTCATCGCCCAAACCCCTCGACAGCCTCAGCGGCAACTATACCACGTCGTCGCTCGCCGCCCGCGCGCTGACAAGCCGAGCCGCGGTGGGGCGCGGGGCGATTTTCGGTCATCGCGCTGGATCGCCATGGCTCGGTGACGACGCAGCGAGGCGCGCATGCTTTGGTGTCACCGAAACCGGCTCGGAGACGCTGGCGGCGTTCCCCCGCACGCTGTTGGTCACGTAGAGATGCGCGAAAATACGGCCCGCCGCCCAACGCGCGAGCGTTAATCTGCGAGCGTTAATCTGGTGGAATGACGATCGGCATCCGGGCCGTGCTGGTGATGTTGAACGACCCGACCCCCACGATCTTCACGATGGGAACGAAGTTGTATGTCCCGTCCACCGTCACGAACTCCCCTCCGCCCTCCGCCACGAAATCCCCAAAGCCATCCGACACGAACTCCCGCACGCCCAACTTCTCGAAGGTCACGGTTATTGTAATCTCCCCGGCGTCCAGTCCGGTCGCGCTGTCATTGGCGACGGCGGTGATTTGGGTCGCCGAGGCGGTGGGGTTGACCATGGCGAAGCGCGCCGCTTCCTCGACCGCGTATTCGAGCGTGGTTTGGGTCCAGGCGATGCGCGCGAACTCGAACAGACCGTAGATCAGCGCAAGAAAGACCGGCAACAGCACGGCGAACTCGATGGCGACCGAGCCGAGGCGGCACGCGGCGCCGCGCGCGCAAAGCCGGCGCAAACCGGCGCCAATCGCACCCGTCCCGGGCGCGTTCGGGCTGGTCCTTGCCCGCCGATGAATCGTCATGCCTTTGGCCATCATCGTCTCAACGTTTCGCGTTTCGGTCCGGTTTCACTTGCCCGCCCGATCATGGCACCCGCAGCGACACCTCCCCCTCGAGAGTCAGCAGGTCCGAAACCCCTTCCCCCTTGGAACTCACCAGGTTCGAAATCCCCGCGATAGGAAACAGGGGTGTAAATTGGCCCGTCAGATTGACCCTCACGTACAGGCCGGGCAACTCGTCACCGGCACACACCAGGGTCGAAGCCGAGTCCCCGGTGCACCCTTCCTCGGCATCAACGGCGGTTTCGTCCCCGTCGGAGCAGGCGCAATACTGCGTCGTCGTGAGCGTCACACCGGTGAAGTCGAGCTCCGAGGCGATCTGCGCGGCGGTCGCGATTCCCGCGGTGTCGGTAACCGTGGCGTCGCTCTGTATGGCGTACTGGGCGCCCGCGCGCGCGGCGCTTTGCAGCTGCATCTTCTGGTAAATGAACGTGCCGAAATCGATCGCCCCGACGACCATGAGCAAGACGATGGGCGCGAGCAGCGCAAACTCGATCACCGCCGCCCCGCGCGCCGATTTCAGCGCCGCAACGCCAACCCGCGTGAGATCGGATCGCCGAACGTTCATGCCGGGTATCGCCCTATTCCCCCAGGCGCGCCCGCAGCCGGCCGACCGACCGGGTGCCGGTGTTGCCGCAATTGCCCTGGACGCCGGTGTCGCCGGTAATCTTCACCGTGGCGCCGATCAGCTGGACGCAGCCGTCGGCCAGCTCGCTGCCGCCGGCGAAGGTGAGGTCCTCCGACGGAAAGTAGAGCGCGCCTTCGAAGTCGAGCTCGGCGCCGCCGGTGATGATGTTGTCCTTGTTTTGACCCGTCACGTCGCGGTCCTGGTAGAACAGCACGCCGGAATACCCGTCGGCGTTGAGCGGATCGGTGTCCGGCGCGGTCAGATCGAGGTCGCTGCCGCCGACGATCTTAATGCTGCCGATATCGCTCGGCGTCCCCCCCGTGAGGATGAACGTCACGCCGTCGCCCACGACGGTCGCTTGGCCCCCGATATCGAAATCGCCATCGAGGATGATGTAGACTCCCGGCTCGAACGTGACGTTGGCGCCTGCGTTGACCTTCAGGCCGCCGCAGATCACGAAGATACCGGGGGTGGTTCCGGTCGAGGCATCGAAGGTCTTGTTGCCGTTCACCTTCACGGCGCCGCTGCCGCCACCACCGCCGCCTTGACCGCCGCCGCCGCCGCCTGCACTACCGTCTTCGTCGCAACCCGTGAAGTCGGGGATCTCGAGGTCGTCGTAAGGGTCGTCCACGGCATCGCCCCTTCGCGGCGGAGCCTTCGAGTCGAGTTCCGCGTTACCGCCGATGTTGACGCCGCCCACCGTGGTGGCGCTGGTGACGGTCGCCAGGGCGTTGCCGCTGACCGACAAGGCATTATCAGCGTCGGAGTTCACCGCGATGCCGCAGTCGAGCGTCAACTGACCGGTCCCCGAAATCTCGACCGCCTTGGATGCGGTGGGGTCGAGCCCGAGGATGCAGAACTCGTCGACGAAATCGGTGTTCGCGACCGCGCGCACGGTCGCCGTGGCCGCGAACGTCTCGCCACGGAGCGTGGAAAAGACCTGGGTAAACAACAGCACCATCGGCCGATCGATGATCACCTCGATCGAGCCGTCGTCGCCGATGCTCGGCCCCTCCTCCGGCGGAAGGTTGATGGTGATCACCGATCCGTCGGTGGCGTCGAACCCGTTGCTGTCGGCCGCCGACTGGGCCGCCGCCGTCACGATGCTGTCCGCGCTGCCGTTGGCGATCTCGCCGGCGCCAGACAACGCGGCGGCGTCGGCGATGTTCTGCATCCCCCGGCGCGCCGTGTACCAGAGGCCGACATCGACCGATATGCCCAAGAATCCGATGAGGACCGGGATGAGCAGGAGGACCATGATCGCCACCGCTCCGGAGGTGTCGCGCAAAAACGCGGCGAGCATCCGGAGCGCGCCGCCGCCGGCGCCGCGAATCGCCGCCCCGGCGCGTTTACGCGCGTTGTCCCCGGCGAGCGGGCCGGGACACGACTTGCGAAGGCACGGTCTCATCACTGAACCACTCCTTGGCCATTGGGGTCGTTCCCGCATTCCCCGCGGCGAGCGTGGCGACCAAATAATATTATATCGTTTTTGACTGGCAAACCATGTGATAATTGTCACATCAGGGGCCACGTTTACGGCGCTTGGGGCCTTCGCGGCGCCGAGTCGACGTGTGGTCGTGCTTTTGACCGGGGGTTGCACTTGTGCGAAATTGTCCCATGATGACTCTGGTCCAGACCCCGCCCAGGGAGTGAAAACGATGTTCATTCAGACCGAATCGACGAGCGACCCGGCGACCGTGAGGTTCCTGCCGGGCCGCGAGGTCACGGGCTCGGCCACCGTGCGCTTCGCCGACGCCGCCTCGGCCGGCCGCTCGCCGCTCGCCGAGCGCCTGTTCGGCGTCGAAGGCGTCGCCGGGGTCTCGCTCGGGGCCGACTATATCGCCGTCACCAAGGCCGACGACACCGACTGGGAGGCGCTCAAGCCCGCCGTCCTGCGCGCCGTGATGGAGCATCTGACCGCGGACCAGCCGGTCCTCCTCGCCGGCGATGGCGACACCGGGGACGACGGCGAGGACAGCGAGATCGTCGCCCAGATCAAGGAGCTGATCGAAACCAAAATTGCCCCCTCGGTCGCGCAGAGCGGCGGCGACCTGGTCTTCCGCGGCTTCGACGACGGCGTCGTGCTGCTCGACATGCAGGGCGCCGCCATCGGCATGAAGTCGGGGATCGAGAACATGCTCAAGCATTACGTCCCCGAGGTCGCGCGCGTCGAATCGTACGAGCAGCACCAGCAGCTCCAGAAGGCCGAGCTCAACACCCCGGACGCGCTGGCGATCCGCCGTCTGCTCGACGAGGAGATCAACCCGTCGGTCGCCGCCCACGGCGGGCACATCGCGCTCATCGACGTTAAGGAGGATACGGTCTACATCCGCCTCGAAGGCGGCTGCCAGGGCTGCGGCATGGCCGACGTGACGCTCAAGCACGGCATCGAGACGGCGATCAGGCAGGCCGTCCCGGCGATCACCCAGGTGCTCGACGTCACCGACCACGCCGGCGGCGGCAACCCTTACTATCAGCCCGGAAAGGGCGGCGCGAGCCCGTTCTGAGCGGCGGCGCGCCGGTTTCGGCCACCGTCGCAATCAGGGTTGGCGGGTGACGGACGATTGCCGATGAAGGTTGTCCTGGTTTCAACCTACGACCTTGGTCATCAGCCGTTCGGCCTGGCGTCTCCGGCCGCTTGGTTGCGCGAGGCGGGGGCGTCGGTCACCTGCATCGACCTCGCCGTTGAGGCGCTGAAAAAACAAGCGGTCCAATCGGCGGCGCTGGTCGCGATCTACCTGCCGATGCATACCGCGACGCGCCTCGCCAGCGCCCTCCTGCCGCGGATCAAGGCGCTCAACCCGCGCGCGCACCTGTGTTGCTACGGCCTTTACGCGCCAATGAACGAAGCCTTCCTGCGCCGGCTCGGCGTGCAGACCGTCCTCGGCGGCGAGTTCGAAGCCGGACTGGCGAGCCTGTACGCACGCCTCGCGGCGGGCGGCCCGGGCGCGCCAGCCGAACGCCAGAGCGAGCCGGTCGTATCGTTCGCCAAGCTGCAATTCCGCGTGCCGGACCGGACCGGCCTTCCGCCGCTCAGCGGCTACGCCCACCTCGAGCTGGGAGACGGCGAGCGCCGCACGGCGGGCTATACAGAGGCGAGCCGCGGCTGCAAGCATATGTGCCGGCACTGCCCCGTCGTGCCGGTCTACGGCGGGCGCTTCCGCATCGTCCAGCGCGACGTGGTGATGGAAGATATCCGCCGCCAGGTGGCCGCGGGCGCGCGGCACATCACCTTTGGCGATCCCGACTTCTTCAACGGCGTCGGCCACGCCCTCCGGCTCGTCGCGGCGCTTCATCGCGCGTTTCCCCACGTCTCCTACGACGCGACCATCAAGGTCGAGCATCTGCTCAAGCACGCCCGTCACCTGCCCACCCTGGCCGCGACCGGCTGCCTGTTCGTGACCACCGCCGTCGAGTCGATCGACGATGACGTTCTTCGGCTGCTCGACAAGGGGCACACGCGCGCCGACTTCGTGCGCGTCGTGGGGCTCGCGCGAGACGCCGGTTTGACGCTCTCGCCGAGCTTCATGCCGTTCACCCCATGGACATCGCTGCGGTGCTACCGCGACCTTCTCGCGCTGGTGGCGGAGCTTGGCCTCATCGACCACGTCGCCCCGGTTCAGCTCGCGATTCGCATGCTCGTGCCCGCCGGTTCGCGGCTGCTCGAGCTCGCCGCGCTCGCGCCCTTCCTCGACGGGTACGACGCCGCCGCGTTGAGCCACCGCTGGTCGCACCCCGACCCCGAGGCCGACCGCCTGCACGCGCGGGTGCGCAAAATCGTCGCCAAGGGCGAAGCGCGAGGCGCGAGCCGGCGCGAGACGTTCGCTGAAATCTGGCGGGCCGCGCACAGAGCCTGCGGCGCTGCCGCGCCCGCCCTGCCGAAACCGCGGGAGGAGGCCGACGAGATCCCGGTGCCCCGTCTCAGCGAGCCGTGGTACTGTTGCGCAGAGCCGACGGAAGGCCAGTTTGCCCGCATCTAGGCCGTTTGACGCAACCGTCGCGCTGCTCGTCGGATCCACTCGGTAGCCGGACCATGGAGCGCCTGCTGCTGTTGATTCCGACGACCTCGTACCGCGTCTCCGACTTTCTCGCCGCGGCCGACGAGCTCGGCGTCGACGTCGTCGTCGGCTCTAACGAACGCTCGGTGCTCGAGGAGTTCGCCGACGGCGGCACCGTCACCCTTGATCTCGCCGACCCCGCCAAGGGGACCGAGGAGATCGTCGCCTACGCCCGCGAACGCCCGCTCGCCGCGATCGTCGGCGTCGATGACGAAACCACGGTGCTTGCGGCGACCGCGTCCGCCGCGCTCGACCTGCCCCACAACGCGCCCGAATCGGTCGCCGCGGCGCGCGACAAGTTCCGTTTCCGCACAATGCTCGCCAACGCCGGGCCGCGCTCGCCGGCGTTCCGCCTGCTCTCGGTCGACGACGACGCGCGGCGCGCCGCGCGCGAGCAGACCTTCCCCTGCGTGCTCAAGCCGCTCTCGCTGGCGGCGAGCCGCGGCGTCATCCGCGCCGACGACGCCGCCGGCTTCGTCGCCGCGTTCGCGCGCATCGGCGCGATCCTGCGTTCGCCCGACGTCGCCGGGCTCGGCGACGCGGCCGAAGCGATTCTCGTCGAGGACTACATTCCCGGCGTCGAGGTCGCGCTCGAAGCGCTGCTCGTCGGCGGCCGGCTCAACGTGCTGGCGCTGTTCGACAAGCCCGATCCGCTCGAAGGCCCGTTCTTCGAGGAGACGATCTACGTCACGCCGTCGCGGCTCGCGGCGGCGACGCAGGAGAGCATCGTCGCCGAGACCACCCGCGCGGTGGCGGCGCTGGGCTTGCACGACGGGCCGGTGCACGCCGAGCTGCGCGTCAACGACCGCGGCCCGTGGGTGATCGAGCTCGCCGCGCGCTCGATCGGCGGCTTGTGCTCGCGCGTGCTTCGCTTCGGCGCCGGCGTCCGCCTCGAGGAGCTGATCTTGCGCCACGCGCTGGGGCTGCCGATCGAGAGCCTCGAACGCGAGCAGCGCCCCGCCGGGGTGATGATGATCCCCACGCCCAAGGCCGGTATCCTGCGCGCCGTGCATGGGCTCGACGAGGCGCGCGGCGTCGCCGGGATCGACGAGGTGACGATCAGCATCGCGATCGGCCGCGAGGTGATTCCCCCGCCCGAAGGGTACCGCTATCTCGGCTTTCTGTTCGCCCGCGCCGACACCCCCGAGGCGGCCGAGGCGGCGCTGCGCGAGGCGCACGCCTGCCTCGACTTCGACATCGAGCCGGCGGAGAGCGGCTAGAGGGCTCAGTCCGGAAAGGTTTCGACCAGCTCGGCGAGCCGCGCTTTCGCGTCCTCGAGGATCGGTTCGCCGTCGCCCACGAGCAGCGCATCGAAGTCGAGATCGAGCAACCGCCGCACGCTCCCGCGCAGGCGCGGCGGGTCGTCCATCACCTTCTCGCGCAACAGCCCGCAGCGGCCCGGCGGGTTGCCGATCACCGCGTCGCCGACGATGAGGATGCGGCGCTCGGGCCAATGCAGCGCCACCTCGCCCGGCGATTTTCCCGCCGCGCCGACGACCACCAGCGGGCCGACGGTTTGCCCCACCGCGAGCGCGTCGTCGAGCGCCGCGCCCTGCTCGCGGGCGTGCGCCGCGTCGTCGGCGTGGATCGCGGTCCGCGCGCCGGTGCGCGCGCGCACCGTATTGGCCGCGCGCGAGTGGTTGCGGTTGGTCAGGAGAATGCGGCCGACGCCGAGGCGGGCGATCTCGTCGAGGTCTTCGTCGCCGGGCTCGACCGGGTCGATGCACAGGTTGCCGTCCGCGTGGCGGATGAGATGGCCGTTGAAGTCGTAGCCGTGGGGCTCGGAAAACCAAGCCCAGGTAAAGATATCGCCGAGGACCTCGCGCATCGCCCTATCCTCCTCCTGCTGATTCGAACCGGGTTCCCGGGTGGCGCCGTCACAACGAATCTAGGGCGCTAACCGCAGACTGTCGAATAGTGAGGGGAACGGACACCTCCGGGAGCCCCACCGCCGACGCGCGCCGAAGGATACCGCGATCGGCGGCGTTGAAGAGGCCGCGTCGCGCCCTGCACCGTGATCGAGCGCGCCGGGCACATCCACCCCACCGTCACCGAACTGATCCCGACGATGCTCGGCGACCTCATCCTCTATGACCGATGGTACAAGCGACCGATTCGGAATTCTATCGATCGCCCTGCAGCTTATTCATGGCGCGACGGAGGGCCCGCCCGGCGGCCCTGGCCCTGTCTTCCCCGCGGGCGATCTGCCTGGCCTCGCCGACGATGGCGCGCGCGGCCTTGGCCGCCTTTTCCCTCGCCCGGGGATCGGAGGCTAGTTTTTGTGCCGCGTAGCGGACGATATGGCGCAGGAGGAAAGACATGGCGGCACATTAGCCAATCGGGCCGTGTGCCGCCAGACCGGCGGTTAACCGACAACGTCGGTAGCGAGGATGGTGGTCAGCCGTGCGCTCCACACCCGCTTCGCTCACGAAACGCGCTCCTAGCTGGAATGCGGAAGGACTAAGCAGTTTAACGGAACTACCCGGATGCTTGCGCAGGAACGCGCGGAGTAGAGTCGAGGAGGGGCGCGGTGACGGTAGGCTGCTTTTGGCGAGACTCGGAAGTCCAAGCCACGTCGCCGGTACGACCGCTCTACCCCTGAGAGCCGACCTTCGAGCGGCAACGTCCGCTTTGCCCCTGATTTCGTCTGCTTCACCTCAACGAGCGGACCTCCTGGGCGATGCCCCCGTTGGTCCGGAGGTGACCCAGCCCGGAGATTCGGCGATTATATACTTGACATAGCGGGCCGTTCCAATCCATAATCGCCACAGACCGTTGGAGCGAAGGCTATGGTTGATCTAACTAACCCCATTTTTACCGACGAAACCAAGGCGCGCGAGTACCTCGAAGCGCAGCGTTGGCCGAACGGTCCCTACTGCCCGCACTGTGGCGAGTACGAGAACGTCCGCAAGCTCAAGGGCAAGTCTCACCGCCCCGGCTTGCACCAGTGCAATTCATGCCGCCAGCATTTCACGGTGACGGTCGGCACGCTGTACGAGCGCAGCCATGTTCCGTTGAATAAATGGTTGCTCGCTACCCACCTGCTTTGCGCCAGCAAAAAGGGCATGAGCGCGCATCAGCTTCACCGCATGTTGGGCGTCACCTACAAAACCGCGTGGTTCATGGCCCACCGCATCCGCGAGGGCTTGCGCGAGTTCAACCCCGGCCCGCTCGGCGGCGAGAACAAGACGGTTGAAGCCGATGAAACCTACGTCGGCGGGAAGGCCAAGAACCGCGCCTTTGGTCCGCCGCCCAAGAAAGAAATCGTGTTCGCCCTTGTCGAGCGCGACGGCAAGGTTCACTCGTTCCATGTGCCCGCAGTCAACGCCAAGACGCTACGCCCGATCCTCGTTACCCAGATCGACCGCAAGAGCTATCTCATGACCGACGAGGCCGGCGCTTATGTCCGCGTCGGTCGCGAGTTCGCCGGCCACGGCACGGTCAATCACTCGATCAAGGAATATGTGCGCGGCAAGTTCTGGCATACCAACACGGTCGAAAACTATTTCTCGATCTTGAAGCGCGGCATCAACGGCGTGTACCAGCACGTCAGCCAGAAGCACCTGAAACGCTATCTAGGCGAGTTCGATTTCCGCTACAACGAACGCTCGATCTCAGATAGCGAGCGCGCCATCAAGGCGCTCAAAGGCATCACTGGCAAGCGCTTAACATATCGGCGGACTCACGCAGGGGCATGACGCCCACAAGCGTTACACGCGCCGCGAATGGCGTAACATGCTGCGCTTGATTCGCTGGCTTCAATGGGTGAAAGACTCCCATTAATTACCATTTGTGATATGTGTCGCCTAGCAACTCAGCTTGGGAGGCGACCGTGCAATCACTCATCTGCGAGGCGATAAACTCTCGGCATTGTGTCGAGTTTGGGTACGATGACCATCACAGAGTGGTCGAGCCACATGTGTTCGGCGAATCGCGCGCTGGTAATCAATTGCTGCGGGGCTATCAAGTGGCCGGCGGGAGCGTGTCACAAGACGAGCCGCCATGGAGATTGTTCTCCGCCGACAAAATGATTGGGCTGCAAACCAGCGAACGTACATTCCAAGGAACAAGGCCGCTCTACAACCCAGACGACCCAGCCATGGAAACAATTTACTGCCACCTCTAACAATCCCGCAGTCACATAGTCCGATCGGCAGTGCCGGTGCATTATGAACGGCGCAACTTGACAGATGGAGCTGGCGATACATTCGACCCTCCACGAAAAAGCCGCCCGAAGGCGGCTCACTTAGGCTTGGGTTGTTTCGGCTTTCGCCGCTTCGCCGGTTTCGCCTTCCGAGGCTGCGGCGGCGTTTTCAGGAAGTGGTTCACCACACCCTGAAACTTGGGGTCTTTCGTCGGGTCCGGCGTTTTTTCGCTCATATTATGATATCTGCATGGAGCCGCATGCCGGGTCGAATGGGCTGCCCCAAGTGATCGAGATATACCCGCATACCTTCTCGGCGAGCGAACTTGAACGCCGGGATTAGGTCGCTGTCTCCGGTTACGACGACAATGACTCTAATAAGTTCCTGAAGCGCCAACCGGGCCATATCCAAGCCAATCCGAAGGTCCACGCCCTTCTGTCTCACATTCGGAATTAAATCATGTGCAGTAGGGGCGCGAGGGTTTCGAGACATCCTTTTGAATGCCTTCTCGCCAATCTGCCACCCCCGGGTGACCGTATCACCCATCCTCATAGCAACATTCGGGGCCACCCCCAAAGCTGCTTGAAGTGCCGTCGCCTCACCATAGCGAGCAGTCGTTTTCAAATTTATGACGCTGCCATCAATTGGATTTGTAAGTTTTGCCGCCGCGGGGGGAGCATCATAATAGTAGATGCGCAACAATTCGTAATCCTCCAACGACGGGTGCTGAGAAACCCGCTCACACTCAGCAAGGATATCGTTGGCTGTAGGATAGTGGCGTAGACGCTGGGCCAGAACTTTGGTGACAAACCCGCCATCCAGCATGATGGCATACCGTGGTCGCAACATTATAGACCCCTGAAACGAGAACCCGCCCGCTCGTGACGCGCCCGAAGGCACATTCTTGGATCATAGACGAGCGGGCGGGGATTGGATGCAGAAAACTATATACACGATTTTGAGAATGTCAATTCGAATTTATTCAATCGGTACGTGTGTTGCCCATTGTGTGCCGGCCTGTCCGTCCTTAGATGACATCCAAACCTGCTATGTCAAGTATACAATCGCCGGAGATTCGGGGGATTAGGTTCGCCGCGTTCACAGAAGTACGCCGGACTCGCGAAGCTTCTTCAAAAGCAGCGGATGACGAAAGCCCAGGGCATAGGCCTTTTTGAAGTCCCGCATGGCTTGACTTCGTTCGCCTTTCTTCTCGTAGGCGAGTCCCCGGTCGGCAAAGACCTGGGCATCGTCGGGCTTAAAGTGAATGGCCTTGTCGTATTCCTTGATGGCCCGGTCGAATCGGCCTTTCTTTCTGTACACATTGCCCCGGTTGCTGAAGGCCATGGCAAAATCGGGTTCCAAGCGGATGGCGTCATCGTAGTCTTTGATGGCCCGATCCAATTGGCCTTTGTGATAATAGCAATTGCCCCGGTTGTTGAAGACCTGGGCATCGTCGGGCTTCAGGCGGATGGCCTCGCTATAATCGGCGATGGCCCTGTCCCACTGGCCTTTCCTCTTGTAGGCAAGGCCCCGGTGCGTTCCGCTTCGGAGAGAACGGTTCCCAGCGTCATTGCCGCCATTCGGCTCCTGATATTCACTGGCGCCCGCTTAGGGGAAATCCTCAATTTGCAATGGCGAGACGTGGACATCGAGCGGGCCTGCCTTCGCCTGCCCGAGAGCAAGACCGGCGCTAAGGTCATTCACCTTAACGCCCCCGCCCTGGAAGTCCTCAACGGATTGGAGCGCTCGGAACACAACCCTTGGGTCATCACCGGACGCGAACCGGAAAAGCCACTCGTCAATCTCCGTAAGCCGTGGCACCGCATACGCAAGGCCGCCGAGATTGAGGACATGCGCCTCCATGACCTCCGGCACAGTTTCGCCAGTGTCGGGGTTGCCGGCGGTCTCTCGTTGCCGATGATCGGGGCACTGCTCGGACACGCCCAACCCGCGACCACAGCCCGCTACGCCCACTTGGCCGCCGATCCGTTGAAGCAAGCCGTCGACCTGATCGGCGAACGTATTGCCGCCGCCATGAAAGGCGGTCGCGGAGAAGTGGTCGAACTCAACAAGTCGAAACGGTAATATCCAGCTTGGCGCGGCTAGGTTTGGCCGCCGAAGAGCCGGGAAACCCTACACCCGGCCCGCCGCGCCATCCTCAATCCTTGGTAGGGACGCACGGTAGGGGTGCGTGATGGCGGACAATCAATTACCAAATGTTGTGTCCGGCGGGCTGTTCGGCCTCTCCGAAGGTTTTCTAAAGGCGCAGCAATCCCGAGAACGTCGGGCACTCGCGAAGCTATTAAGGGAATACGGGATTTCGACCACTTCCGAAGAGCGTTGGCGCCAACTCGCTCTTCATCTCGCCTGCCATCACATCCCTGGCTTTGCCGATGAAATTCTGGCTGGCCTTTTTATGCCGCGACCTCCGGAAAGACGTCGCCGCGGTGCGCCGTCGAAACGCCATCTTGAGGCTGAACGAGAAAGGATTCTTCGAACTGTGGTTGACGGCCTAAAAGCGCGAAACCGACACAGAAGCGACTGGGCCATATGCCAAGACCTGGCGCGTCAAAAACTCAGATTCTTCGGGTCGTCAGCGGTCATTCCGACTTGCCGTAGAGTGAGTCTGCTTACCCCCTCTGAGCCGACATCAGAGCCGATTTCACGTCCCGTTGTCCGAAGTTGGGGGTAGAGCGGACGCTATCGAGCGCACCCCGGGATGACCGATCTTAGCCATAACCGGACTCTGGCCACACCGAAGGAAGACCACCGTCTTGACGATCCTTTCTCACCTTGTCCGTCGTCCGTTGCCCGCGAGCAACTGGACGCCAGCGACCGTGTTCAGGTCCATCGAGCTCGGGAGCCCCACCCTCCTGATTGACGAGGCCGACACGTTTCTAACCGACGCGGAAGCTCTAAGGGGCATTCTGAACTCGGGCCACATCCGCAGCATGCCTGGACCGCCGGAAGGGGACAAGCCGACCACAGGGTGGCGACGACGTTGACCGAGACGTAAACGAGCCATGACCCGGCACACTTGCCCCTGGTGCGGCACCTCGTTCACCCCTCGCGCGGCGCCGGCGGCGAAACCGGGCGAAAAAAAGGGGCCGCGCGAAACGCGGCCCCGAACCGGATAGCGAATGGCGGTAGAAGATCAGAAGTCCATGCCGCCCATGCCGCCGGGCGGGCCGCCGCCGGCGCCCGCCTCCTTCTTCTCCG
>JACZUY010000142.1 GCA_022572945.1 Pseudomonadota bacterium | reverse complement strand
CTGGCAAGCGCGGCTGCGCGCCGCCGCCCATGCGGCGAGAGGCTGCGCGCCGATTGAACGCCCATCGGTCATTCTCGATGACCGATGGTATGAGTCGCCATCCTGTTGAGTTGATCGGCCAATTGCGGTAAACGCGCGCCTATGCGGATTCTGCGGCACTACACGAACGTCGAGGCGGCGGCGCGGGGCGCCGCGATCGCCATCGGCAACTTCGACGGCATGCACCGCGGCCACGCGGCGGTGATCTCCGAGGCCGGGCGATTCGCGCACGACGCCGGCGCGCCTTGGGCGGTGCTCACCTTCGAGCCGCATCCGCGGCGGTTCTTTCAGCCCGCGATCGCGCCCTTCCGCCTGACCCCGTTTCGCGTCAAGGCGCGCCGCCTCGCCGATCTCGGCGTCGATTACATGGTCAACCTCCGCTTCGACTCGCGGATCGCCGGAATGGAGGCCGAGGATTTCGTCCACGACGTGCTCGTCGCCGGTCTCGGCGTGCGCCACGTGGTCGTCGGGCCCGGCTTCAAGTTCGGCAAGGGCCGGCGCGGAAACGACGCGCTGATGCTGCGCATGGCGGCCGAGCACGGCTTCGGCTTCACCGAGGTCCCGGCGGTGCGCCACGGCGACGCGATGTGCGCCTCGACCGACATCCGCGATCTGATCCGCCGCGGCCTCGTCGACGAGGCGGCGGCGCGGCTCGGCGCCCCGTGGGAGATCGAGGCCCGCGTCCGGCCCGGCGCCGCGCGCGGCGAGGCGATGGGCTTCCCCACCGCCAACATGGCGATCAACCGCGTGCTGCATCCCGGCCCCGGCATCTACGCGGTGCGCGTCGGCGTCGCCGGGCGGGGCGGGACCGTCTGGCACGACGGCGCCGCGTACATCGGCGCCCGCCCCACCTTCGCCGGCGACGAGCTGCTTCTCGAGGCGCACCTGTTCGACTTCTCGGGCGAGCTCTACGGCCAGCGCCTGCGCGTCGCCTTCGTCGAGCGGGTGCGCCCGGACCAGGCCTTCGACGGACCCGAGAGCCTGATCGCGCAGATGACGGACGACTGCCGGCGCGCCCGCCAGATCCTCGACGCCGCCGGCCCGATCCTGAATTCGCCCGCGGCCGTGACATGAGCGCCGATTACAAATCGACCATCTTTCTGCCGAGCACCGGCTTCCCGATGAAGGCGCGGCTCGCCCAGCGCGAGCCCGAGATGCTCGCCCGCTGGGATGAGCTCGACATTTACGGCCGCCTGCGCGCGGCGGCGAAAGGCCGCGACAAGTTCATCCTCCACGACGGGCCGCCTTACGCCAACGGCCACATCCACATCGGCACCGCGTTGAACAAGATCCTCAAGGACATCGTCACGCGGTCGCAGCAGATGCTCGGCAAGGACTCGAACTACGTGCCCGGCTGGGATTGCCACGGGCTGCCCATCGAGTGGCAGGTCGAGCAGCAGTACCGCAAGGAGGGCCGCGACAAGGACGCGGTGCCGATCACCCAGTTCCGCGCCGAATGCCGCGCCTTCGCCGAGCACTGGATCGCGGTGCAGTCGAAGGAGTTCCAGCGCCTCGGCGTGGTCGGCGACTGGCACAACCCGTACACCACGATGGCGTACCCGGCCGAGGCGCAGATCGTCCGCGAGATCGGCAAGTTCGTGGTCAACGGCGGCCTCTACAAGGGCTCCAAGCCGGTGCTCTGGTCGGTGGTCGAGAAGACCGCGCTCGCCGAGGCCGAGGTCGAATACCACGACCACACCTCGACCACGATTTACGTCCGTTTCCCGATCGTCAAGACGAGGCACGCGTTACTCGAGCATGCGAGTGTCGTCATTTGGACGACGACGCCGTGGACCATCCCCGGGAATCGCGGGATCGCGTACGGTCCAAACTTCAACTACAGGGTAATTGAGGTTGAAGAAGTTGCGGATGACAGTTTGGCCGCGCCGGGTGAGTTTCTGTTGATCGCAGATGAGTTGATAGACCAGACTGTTCGAGCCGTTGGAATTACCAAGTACAGAGATTTTTCGGGCCAACTGCATTCCGCCGACCTTAAAGGCACCGTCTGCCACCACCCCTTCAACGGTCGGGGCTACGACTTCGACGTGCCGCTGGTTCCCGGCCCGCACGTCACGCTCGACCAGGGCACGGGCTTCGTCCACATCGCCCCGGGGCACGGCACCGACGACTTCGAGGTCGGCGTCAGGCACGGGCTCGAGGTGCCGGAGACGGTCGACGGCAACGGCGACTTCATGGACCACGTGCCGCTGTTCGCCGGGCGCAACGTGTTCGACGCCGACGGCACGATCGCCGACGCGCTCGCCGAGGCCGGCGGCCTGCTCGCCCGCGGCAGGCTGACCCACAGCTACCCGCACTCGTGGCGGTCGAAGGCGCCGCTGATCTTCCGCAATACGCCGCAGTGGTTCATCAGCATGGAGACCAACGATCTGCGGCGGAGCGCGCTCGCCGCCATCGACGCGGTGCGCTGGGTGCCGCCCGCCGGGCGCAACCGCATCCGCGGCATGATCGAGGATCGACCCGACTGGGTGATCTCGCGTCAGCGCGCCTGGGGCGTGCCGATCGCCGTCTTCACGCACAAGGAGAGCGGCGAGGTCCTGCGCGATCAGGCGGTGATCGACCGCATCGCCGCGGCGGTCGAATCGGAAGGCGCGGATGTGTGGTTCACCGCCGATCCCCAGCGCTTCCTCGGCGATGATTACGACGCCGCCGACTACGACAAGGTCGACGACATCGTCGACGTATGGTTCGAATCGGGCTCGACCCACGGCTTCGTCCTCGAGGCCCGCGACGACCTCGCGTGGCCCGCGTCGCTCTATCTCGAAGGCTCCGACCAGCACCGCGGCTGGTTCCACTCGTCGCTCCTGGAATCGTGCGGCACCCGCGGCCGCGCGCCGTACCAGGCGGTGCTCACCCACGGCTTCGTGATCGACGGCGAGGGGCGCAAGATGTCGAAGTCGCTGGGCAACGTCATCAGCCCGCAGCAGGTGGTCGACCGATACGGCGCCGACATCCTGCGCATCTGGGTGGTCTCGACCGACTACGCGGAAGACATGCGCATCAGCGACGAGATTCTCGGCTACCAGGCCGATTCGTACCGGCGTCTGCGCAATACCCTGCGCTACCTGCTCGGCAACCTCGCCGGCTTCGACGAGCGCGAACGCATCGAGCCCGCCGAGATGCCCGAGCTCGAACGCTGGGTGCTGCACCGCCTCAGCGAGCTCGACGCGCTGGTGCGGCGCTGCTGCGAGGACTTCGACTTCCACACCCTGTTCGGCGCATTGCACGGCTTCTGCGCGACCGACCTTTCGGCCTTCTACTTCGACATCCGCAAGGACTCGCTCTATTGCGACCGCGCCGATTCGCCGCGCCGCCGCGCCGCGCGCACCGTGCTCGACGCGCTGTTCTCGTGCCTCACCGCGTGGCTCGCGCCGATCATCCCCTTCACCGCCGAGGAAGCGTGGCTCAACCGCTTCCCCGACGACGACAGCGTGCATCTCAGGCTGTTCCCCGAGGCGCCCGCCGACTGGCGCGACGACGATCTGGCGGCGAAATGGGCCGCGGTGCGGCGCCTTCGCCGCGTCGTCACCGGCGCGCTCGAGGTCGAGCGGCGCGACAAGCGAATCGGCTCGAGCCTGCAGGCGCACCCCAAGGTCTACGCCGACGCCAACTACATCCCGGCGATGGAGGGGCTCGATCTGGCGGAGATTTCCATCACCTCGGCGGCGACGCTCGCCGAAGCAAGCCCGCCGGCGGATGCGTTCACCCTCGACGAGGTGTCGGGCGTGGGCGTCGTCGCGGGCCTCGCCGAGGGCGAAAAATGCGGGCGCTGCTGGCAGTATCTGCCCGAAGTCGGCGGCGTTCCGGGCCACGCCGATCTGTGCGGCCGCTGCGCCGACACCGTCGACGCCGCCGCCGGGGCGGGTTGAGCGTGCTGCGTCTCGGCCTCGCGGTCGCGGCCGCGGTCGCGGTCGCCGATCAGCTGGTCAAATGGTGGTTGCTCGGCGTCCTCGCCGAGGCGCCCGGAGGCATCGCGGTGACGCCGTTCTTCAATCTCGTGATGGTGTGGAACCGGGGCGTGAGCTTCGGCCTGTTCGGCGGCGGCGCACTGCCGCCGTGGCTGCTCGCCGCGGCCGCGATCGCCATCGCCGTCGGCCTCGCGGTATGGCTCGCCCGCATCGAGGAGCGCTGGCTCGGGGCCGCGGTCGGGGCGGTGATCGGCGGCGCCGTCGGCAACGTCGTCGACCGTGTCCGCACTGGCGCCGTCGCCGACTTCTTCGACCTTCACGTCGGCGTGTACCACTGGCCCGCGTTCAACGTCGCCGACGCGGCGATCACGCTAGGCGTTGGCTTTTTGTTCATCGACGCCTTGCTCATTCGCCGCGAAAGGCATAAGTAACAGGCATGATTTCGAACCAAGGTCTTCGCGCGGCGGCCCGCGTCGTCTTCGTCGCGGCGTCGGTGACCGCGCTCGCCGCGTGCGAAGGCGTCAAGGACCAGCTCGGGCTGATCAAACAGTCGCCCGACGAGTTTTCGATCGTCACCCGCGCGCCGCTCACGCTGCCGCCCAACTTCTCGCTCAGGCCGCCGGCGCCCGGGGAGCGACGCCCCCAGGAAGCGACGGCGCAGGAGAGGGCCAAGGCAGCGATCTACGGCGCCGCGGCCGAGGCCCCGGCCGGCGGCGGCTCGGCCGGCGAGCAGGCGTTGCTGAGTCGCGCGGGCGCCGGCGAGTCGGCCCCCGACATCCGCCGGATCATCAACGAGGAGAACGCGATCTACGCCGCAGGAAACCAGACGTTCGTCGACAGGTTGATCTTCTGGCAGAAGCCGGCGCCGCTGGGCACGGTCGTCGACCCGGCCATGGAGTCGCAGCGGCTGCAGGAGGCCGACGCGCTCGGCGAGCCCCCCACCGGGGGCGAAACGCCGGTCATCAAGCGCCGCGAAAAGGGCATTTTCGAGGGCATCTTCTAGCCTCGTCCGCAGGCGCGTGAACCGGGCGTTCGCGAGCCCCGCCGCGAAGGAGAAATAATGGTGCGATCGGCGCTTCGCGCGCTCTGTCTCTTGATCGTCGCCGCGTTCGCCGCCCCGGCGGGGGCCGGGGTGTTCAATCCCGAAACCTTCACGCTCGCCAACGGCATGCAGGTGGTGGTGGTGCCCAATCACCGCGCGCCGGTGGTCGTGCACATGGTGTGGTACAGGGTCGGCGCGGCCGACGACCCGGCGGGCAAATCGGGGCTCGCGCACTTTCTCGAACATCTGATGTTCAAGGGCACCGAGAAGGTGCCCGGCGATGAGTTCGCGCGCACCGTCGCGCGCAACGGCGGCAACCAGAACGCGTTCACCAGCGCGGACTACACCGGCTACTTCCAGAAGGTGTCGAAGGACCGGCTCGCGCTGGTCATGGAGCTCGAGGCCGACCGCATGGTCAACCTCGTGCTCACCGACGCCGCGGTGCTGCCCGAGCGCAAGGTGGTGCTCGAGGAGCGGCGCTCGCGCACCGACAACGAGCCCGGCGCGCTGTTGCGCGAGCAAGTCAGCGCCGCCCAGTATCTCGCCCATCCCTACCGCATGCCGATCATCGGCTGGGAGCACGAGATTCGCTCGCTGACCACCGCCGACGCGCTCGCCTTCTACCGTCGATACTACGCGCCCGACAACGCCGTCCTCATTGTCGCCGGCGACGTCACCGCGGCCGAGCTGAGGCCGTTGGCCGAGAAAACCTACGGCGCGATTCCGGCGCGCGGGGTCGAGCCCCGGCGGCGCGTGCAAGAGCCGCCTCAGCGCGCCGCGCGCCGGGTCGAGCTGCGCGATGCGCGCGTCCGCCAGCCGGCGTGGAACCGCAGCTACCTGGCGCCGAGCTACACCGCGGGCGCGCGCGAGCACGCCTACGCGCTGCAGGTGCTGGCCGAGATCCTCGGCGGCGGCGCCACCAGCCGGCTCTACCGCGCGCTCGTCGTCGAGCAGAAGATCGCTGCCTCGGCGGGCGCCTGGTACAGCGCCACCAGCCTCGACGTCTCCCGCTTCGGCTTCT
>JACZUY010000141.1 GCA_022572945.1 Pseudomonadota bacterium | reverse complement strand
AACCGCTTTTGCTCGAGGCGCCGCTCGTCGGCCAAGCGCCGCTCCTCGGCCTCGGCCATGAGCTTGCGCTGGCGGTCGATCTCGGCGACACGCTTCGCATTGGCCGCCGCCTCGATCGCGGCCTTCTCCACTTTTTCCAGGGCCCGGGACTTGGCTTTCT
Organism: Pseudomonadota bacterium; assembly: GCA_022572945.1. GTDB lineage: Bacteria > Pseudomonadota > Alphaproteobacteria > JAAXGF01 > JAAXGF01 > JACZUY01. The sequence continues at coordinate 5,943 of JACZUY010000141.1, read as the reverse complement.
CGACCCTTCTTTGCCGCTCGGCGGCTGCGGCGACCTGCTGCTCGATCTCGCGCTGGCGCGCCTGAGCCTGGCGCTGCTCCTCGTTGGCCTGATCCTTGTCCCTATCCAGCTTTTGCCGCCGCGAGCGGATTTTCTGCTCGAGCACCCGCTGCGCGACCGTGAACGAACCCTTATCCGGGTGGGTGAGCACGGCGTTCGGGCGCTTGAAGATATTCTTCATTCCCTTGAACTCGAACGGGAAATCAGGATCCGCGCCGGTCTCTTTGATTTCTTTCAAAAGCTTGCCGAGACGCTTGGCGTTGCCCTTCATTCCGGAGAGCTTGCCGGCGGCCTCGCTGAGCTCGCGCGCGGCGGCGCGCGTCAGCCGTGCGACCCGGTCCTTACCGATCTTGGTCTTGCGCACGTCGGTGAGCACGTGGACGACGACGAACTGCGGCACGTCGGGGTCGATTGCGACCGCGCGCTTAGCGTGCTCGAAGGCGACCTCGGGCTCGGCCGGGTTGAGGGCCAGCAAGGCAACGGCGAGCAGGTTCTGCACGTGAGCGAGGTCCGGGTCAGCCGACATGAGAATCCTGAGCGGCTCCACCGCGGACTTCGGGTTGCGGGTAAGGATCCTGGCGTACGCCGATTTGTACACCGTCTCGGAGTAGTCCTTCGGGAACGATTGTGCGTACGCCGGCCCGGTAACAAGCGTGCCGGCGACAATCAAGGCGCCCACGGCAAGGGCGCAAGCGAGGCGTCGCCCCGATCGGGCGCCCGCCACCGCGGCGCTCACGAACCGGCTGCCCGCGCTCCGGGCGCCTGGCCGGTCATGGCGCGTATGCCATACGTCGAATTCGACCCCGAGATCCATTGCCGAACGTTGCATGACCCTGTCTCCATTCCCGCGTTACGCCGGTGCTTCCGTCTGGAAACGCGAAAGGCGTTCGCGACTAGCAATGCCTTGCGTCCTGTACCGCGGACCCGTCAACTTCCCCTCTTCACTCAATTGCCTCAACTCTTAGAGCCCACACCGACGCCTGTCTGTGACATGGATCACAGAACGCCGTCTTTTTTTTGCCCTCGGGCGGCCCCGATCGAGGCCGTATATGGCCGGTCGAAACCGATCACAAGGGCCCGGCTAAAACTGTCCCGGTTCGATCCTGAATATGTCGGGCGCGACGACGTGCTCGATAAGTGATACGCGCAGCCACGACCCTTCGTCACGGGACGTCATTGCCTTGGAGGCGTCTCCACCCCGGTTCCGCTCTTTCAGACGAATTATCGCTATTCTACCACGATCGTCCCCGGCGCGGAACAGCAGAATCGAGCCGTCCTCGAGCACGGTATTCTCCACGCTTTCGTCTCTGGGAAACCGTTGAAGCGCGAACCGGCGCATCATAACCGCCGCCGCGCGCGCCAATCGCGCGGAACCGTCGAGCGCGCCCGGTGGCTGACGCCACAACATGTTCACCTGCATCAACCTCTTCGATCTGTAGCCGAGCAAGTATGCGATTTCGACAACACCGGTGCCCGCGACCAGGCCATCGATCTCGATCACGAGGCTGGTGGTTTTTTCCACCGGCTGCAGCACCCGGCTGGCGGCCCAGGCGACGATGCCAAAGTCGGCCTCGATGGCCACGAGAACCTCCTCTTCGGTCATGCCGAAGCGCGCCGACCGGAAGCCGGCGATGCCGTCCGCCTGCGCATTCGCGGGCACGGCCATCGATCCGGCCACGATCAGGAGAAGCGCGATTATCCACCGAAAGCGCCCGCGAACGCCAATTGCTTGCTTGCACCGGCGCCGGGGGCTGCTTGCAAGTGATGCGCCTCGCGCCGAAGGATGACGATTCGCGCTCAACTCGATGGCTCACGACTTTAGTTGTTCCGGGGGCCGAGCCTACAGCGCCCGTGCCGCTGTGTGGAGTCGCCGGATGCCACCAACACAGGTGTGGTCCCGGGCGACGTTGCAAGTGGCCGGGTTCGGAGCGGCTTGCCGGAGGGGCGTGTCGCTCCCCATATGGTATTTGATCTCGTTTCTTGTAGAATGGGTCGTCGCCTTGCAGGACCGTCGTGTCTCCCGAGCCAAGGGAAGCGCGCCGCGCCGCGCCGACTGATCGAGATTTACCGGAGACGCCGTGCACGCGCCGCGACGTAATTCAAGCGACCAGCCTCGACGGGGGTAATGGAGAGTGCCGGCGATCTTGCTCCGCCTTCTCTGCTGGCTCGGGTTCCACGACTTTCGGATCGTCGACGCCATCTTCGGTTTCGTGCCCGGCGACACCGTGGAGACGGTCGAGTGTCGGCGCTGCGGCCACCGCATGACTCGCCGGGGAAAATAGACGCGCTGACGCCTCTCCTTCACGACCGCCCTTGCAGCGGGGCGGCCTCACGCCCTAGATTATCAGGTTGCGCGGTCGAAACACGGCCGGCGCGGGCGGACGACGCGGGCAACAAGGCAGGAGAGCCGGCAATGGATTTGACAGCCAGGACATGCACGCCCTGCAAGGGAGGCGTTGCGCCTCTCACCGAGGCCGAGGCCGAACGCTATCTCGCCGAGGCGCCGGGCTGGGCGCTCGATGAGACGGCGACCAGGATCGAGCGAAAATTCACCTTTAAGAACTTTGCCGGGGCAATTGAATTCGTTCAGAGAATTGGTGTCATCGCAGAGCAGGAAGGACACCATCCCGACATCTGCTTTGGATGGGGGTACTGCTCGGTCGTCCTCTGTACGCACAAGATCAAAGGGCTGCACGAGAACGATTTCATCATCGCGGCCAAGGTCAACGCGCTGCTCTGAGAGTCTGCTCGCTTCGGCGCCCGCCGCGCCGGCTTGCCGGCCCCGAATCGGGGCGATAGGATCGCGCCCAAATGACCGCCTTCGCACCCATTCTCGCGCGCGCCCGCAAACGTGTCGGCGGCGCCGATTCCCTCGAGGGCGAGCTGCCGGCGCCGAAAGGCGACGCCGAGCTGCGCGCGGTCAGCGACGACCGTTATCTCTCGCTGATGAGCCTGAGGGCGTTTCGGGCCGGGCTCAAGCACTCGCTCGTCGACGCGCGGTGGCCGGCGTTCGAGGAGGTTTTCCACCGATTCGACCCGCATCGCGTGCGGTTGATGAGCGACGAGGACCTCGAGCGCCTGATGGGCGAGAAACGCATCATTCGCCATTGGGGAAAGATCAAGGCGGTGCGCGAGAACGCCGCCGCCGTGGTCGCGATCTTCGACGCGGGCGGCTCGGTCGGCGCCTACCTTGCCGACTGGCCGGCGACCGACATCATCGGGTTGTGGGCCGATCTGGCGAAGCGTTTCAGGCAGATGGGCGGCAACTCCGGCCCCTACTTCCTGCGCATGGCGGGCAGGGACACCTTCATGTTTACCGGCGACGTCGTGCGCGCGCTGATAAACGCCGGCGTGGTGACGAAAAAGCCGACGACCAGGGACGAGCGCGCCGCCGTGCAGGCGGCGTTCAACGCCTGGGCGGACGAGACCGGCCGCCCGCTCTGCCAGCTCAGCCGGATACTCGCGCTGTCGGTGGGATAGACGCGGCTATTCCACCTTGGGGAAGCGGCCGCGGTCGTGCGGCTCGGTGAAGTCGATGGCCGGGCCGCGGGGCACGATCCGCGCCGGATTGAGGGTCTCGTGGCTGGCGTAGTAGTGGCGCTTGATGTGGTCGAAGTTGCACGTCGCGGCCACGCCCGGCAGCTGGTAGAGCTCGCGCGTGTAGCCCCACAGGTTGGGATAATCGACGAGCCGCCTCAGGTTGCACTTGAAGTGGCCGTGATAGACCGTATCGAAACGCACCAGCGTGGTGAACAGCCGCCAGTCGGCCTCGGTCAGCCGCGCGCCGCAGAGATAGCGTTGCCGCGAGAGCCTGTCCTCGAGCGTGTCCAAGGTGTCGAACAGCGCCGCGAAGGCCTCGTCGTAAGGCGCCTGGCGGGTGGCGAAGCCGCATTTGTAGACTCCGTTGTTGACGTGCTCGTAGACCACGGCGTTGACCGCGTCGATCTCGTCGCGCAGGTCCTCCGGGTAGAAGTCGCGCGCGGCGTCGCCGAACGCGTCGAACGCGCGGTTGAACATGCGGATGATCTCGGACGACTCGTTGTTGACGATCGTCCGCGATTGCTTGTCCCACAGCACGGGCACGCTCACCCGGCCGGTGTAGTCGGGCCTCGCCTTGACATAGATCTCGCGCAAAAGGCGGGCGCCGTTGACCGTATCCGGGATGCTGCCCGGGTTGTCGGTGAACGCCCAGCCGTCGTCGCCCATGAAGTGGTCGACCACCGAGAGCGAGACCGCGTCCCCGAGCCGCTTGAGCTGGCGGAAGATCAGCGTCCGGTGCGCCCACGGACAGGCGAGCGAGACGTAAAGATGATAGCGGCCGGGCGCGGCCTCGAAGCCCGAGGAGCCGTCGGCCGTGACCCGGTCGCGAAAGACCGTTTCGACGCGCCGGAACGCGCCTTTCTCGTTGGACCTTAGCCGCTCGGTCCGCCATTTCCCGTTGACCAAAACGCCCATCACTGGCCTCCTTCGCCTGGGAGTATCTAGTATTCTGGCGCGATCGAGCAAGCGTGATCGCTACCGCGGCGCCAAGCCCAGCGCCGCTTCCTCGACGCGAATCCGGTGGCGCAGCAGCGCCAGGTTGAGGACCGAGAACAGCGCCGCCGTCGCCCACGCGCCAAACATCAGCGGCACCACGGCGATCTCGGCGACGACGACCGCGTAGTTGGGGTGCTTCATGTAGCGGTACGGACCCTTCGTCACCGGCGGCTCGCCGGGCGGCACGATGACGCGCGTTGTCCAGCGCTCCCCCAGGCTCATGATCACCCACAGGCGGACACCCTGCAACGCGGCGAAGGCCGCCAGCAGCGGCAGGTTGACGGCTGTGTCGGCGGGAACCCTCAACACCAGGTCGACGAGCCACGCGGCGTGAAGCACGATGAACAGGGGATAGTGGCGGGCTCCCGATTCGACCGCGCCGCGGGCCAGCATCCGGCGCGCGTTGCGGGCGGCGAAGGCGAGCTCCGCGAGACGCTCGACGACGATGAAGCCGACGATCGCGTAGACCGCGCTCACGCCTCTTCCAGGGTGAGGAAGCCGGCGGTGAAGCCGGGCCCGAGCGACGACACGAGATGGCGTCGCGCGCCGTTGCCGAGCGCCCGTTCGAGCACGAACATGACCGTCGCCGCCGACATGTTGCCGTAGTCCCGCAGCACCGAACGCGTATGCTCGAGGCTGCCCGCCGGCAGGCCGAAGGCTTGCTCGAGCGCGTCGATTACCTTGGCGCCGCCGGGGTGGCAGACGAAGCTGTCGATATGGCTGAGCGCCAGGTTCTGGCCCGCGAGGTAGCCCTCGGCCGTTGCCCGCATGCGTTGGCGGACGAGCGTCGGAATGTCGCGCGAGAACAACACGCCGAAGCCGTCGTCGGCGATATCCCAGCCCATGATGTCGAGAGATTGCGGCCAGGTGTACTCCCCCCAGCCGGCGATCACCGGGCCGGCCCCGGCACAGCTCACCACGCCGGCGGCGGCGCCGTCGCCGAACAGCGCGGTGGCGATGACATTGCTCTTCGAACGGTCGGCGCGGCGGAAGGTGAGGGCGCACAGCTCGACGACGACGAACAGCACTCGGCAATCGGGCGTGGCGCGGGCCAACGCCGCGGCGCGGCCGAGCCCGAGCACGCCGCCGGCGCAGCCGAGCCCGAATACGGGCAGGCGCTGCACGTCGCGGCGGAACGGCAATCGTTCCATCAACAGCGCATCCAGGCTCGGCGTGGCGATGCCCGTCGTCGACACCGAGATGATCACGTCGATGTCCTCGGGCGCGAGGCCCGCCGCCGCGAGGGCGTCGGTGGCCGCGCGCTCGATGAGCGCGACCGCGTTCTCGAGGTAAAGCCGGTTGCGTTCGCCGAAGCCGTGGTCGCCCAGGTACCACTCCAGCGGCACGCACGAGTAGCGGGTTTTGATC